>NZ_JAQFBD010000002.1:443-209805 GCF_027691175.1 Streptococcus halitosis | reverse complement strand
TCACCAGCTTTAAGGGTACGTCCTGCAAGAGCCTTACTGAAGTCAAATTGCGCAGTGACAGGAGTAACGACATGGTTATTGAATGTCTTGTCATCCGCACCAGTTGCTTCACCACCTGTTGCAGTCATCTCTGTTTTGGCAGTTAACAGACCTGAATCCTCATCTTTTGTTACAGTCACCTTAACTGCGACAGTCATTTCATCGTAGTCTACATCAGGTTTGTTCCCCTTCACTTCTTTAACAGTGTAGTTGTAGACACCAACTTTATCGAATGACAATTCGCTGAAGGTAATTTTCCCATCATCCTTGTTAGTCACAGTTTGATTCACATTGTTATCACCAGCCAATGTGAAGCTAAAGTCACCAGCTTTCAATGTTCCATTTGAAAGTTCTTTATTAAATTCCAGATTTACCTTAACAGGAGATGATTTGAAGGTATTGTTGAACTCAGTATCTGTTGGCATAGTTGTTTGAGCTACGTAGGAATCTCCGTTAGCATTTACCGTGATTGTTACGTTAGCTTTCATTGGATCATAAGTCATACCAGTTTCTGAACCAGTGACCTCCTCAACTGTATAATGATAGGTTCCTGCAGAGTTAAACAAGAGTGGATCAAAAGTAATATTCCCAAAACTATCATTTGTTTGAGTATCAACAACCTTACCCGTACTATCAATCAAATTAAAAGTGAACTCGCCACGTTTTAAATTTCTTCCATCCAAACGTTTAGTAAATGATAAATCAACCCTTGCTGGTTTTTTTGCTTTTGTAGCCGAACCAGACCCCCCTGCCTGAAAGGCAAAAGATGCTTGATAACTATACTCTTCTCCATTGTTATAGGTGATTTTAATATCATTTCCGTGTTTTTGTTGCAATTCTGCAAGTGTCGGGTGCGCTGAAACATTCTTCAATCTAGTCATATAACGAACGTAGATCATTTCGTTCAGTTGTGCTATCTTGAATGAAAAACCAGACGAACTTGTTTTGATATTTTCTAATAATTGAATTGCATTTCCTTTAGATACCCACGGTGAAATTGACTGAACTTTTTCGGCTCTGAGAGCTTTTCCATTCCACAAATCCACATGATCGGAAGGAATATCATCAGCATGCCCTGCTCGCCATGCAGCTTTTCTTTGGTCATCAAACTCCTTTAATACTGGATCACCATCTTGAACCAATTCTTGATCATCTGGAAGACTATCAATCAATTGGTAGTTGTTTAAAACCTGTGGAGCTACTAGACTTCCTGCATTTACACGGATGGTCCATCTGATTAATTCAGGATGTCCTGTTACTGCTTCCCCGTATTTTTCAACCTTTGATTTTGATGCTGGTGTTGGAGCATTTTCAGGACCTACTGTTACTGTAATCTTGGTTCCACTGAAATTGAGTTCTATTGGAACATTTGGCTTTACAGACGCTTTCCAACCTGTACTAATGTTTAACGTATATTTTTTATCGATATTATTTTTCTCAAAGTAATCTGTAAAAGTAGTGACTACTTTGTTATTGATTGAATCCAAGAAAGCATTCCCAATAACTTGACCATCTGGTCCCGTCACATCATAGTGCAAACTTGTAGGGATTCTCACAGCATCTGGGATATCAACTACCAGTTTATCATTGCGTTTGATGGTTAAACTATCAGGCATATTCATGCGAATGACAGTTTCTACTGGCGTAAACAATCCGTTACCATTTGGAAAATTCACTTCAACATCTGGATTTTGTACAGTAATTGTATCACCTGTTTTTACATAGGTTGTTGCACCACCTGATGAAGGCAGTTCTCTTTTAGAACGTCTTGATCTAGTTGTAGGTTGCGCCTCAGTTTTTTTCTCGCTAGCTGCAGATGAAGAGGCTTCGGCACTGGCTTTTGAAGTTGGAGAAGCTGACTCAACTGGTGCAACACTAGTGCTAGCTGGTGTTGCAACTTCATTTGATTGTTTTTCAGTCTTTTCCCCTTTAACCACATGTGCAGGGGCTTCGTCACTAGCTTGTGAAGTTGGAGAGGTCGACTCAGCTGTTGTAGTACTAGTTCTAGCCGGTGCTACAACTTCATTTGATTGTCTTTCAGTCTTTTCCTCTTTAATCACATTTGCAGAGTTTTCGGCACTAGCTTGTGACGTTGGAGAGGCTGATTCACTCGGCGTAACACTAGTGTTAGCTTGCGTTACAGCTTCATTTGCTTCAAGACCAGATTTCTTGTGTCTCTCGCCTTGATTCTCTTGTGTGACAACTGAAGTTTGTGACTCTGTATTATTCTTCACTTCATCCGCATAAACGTTTCCTTCCACAAATACCAGTGTTGACAACAACACGGAAGCAACACCGATAGTGTACTTGCGAATAGAAAAACGTTCTTTAGATTCGGAAAACATTCTTTTCATTCGTTATCTCCTATATTACTATTATCATACTCTTGAGTATTTTATCATAACATTTTGTAGAAGACAAATTTTTATAATTCTCTTTAATTATTCTCAATAAGTAGAAAAATTTCTGAATGTATTTCAGAGATAACTCATATGAATTTCGATAGCTATTTCAGTTACTTTTTAAGTTTAAGGTGCATACTGCATCCGCTGTCCTACATTTATTTTATTTTAAAATATTTATACTTCTTTTTTATAGCTAATACATCAACATTCGCAATTATTTTTAATAGAACACCTTCAAAATTTGAATCTCTGGGCGGAAAAAATCTTAATTTTAAGATACCTTATACTCGATAAACGACACAAAAAAACGAATAAGATAGAATTCTAATTATCAGAAAGACTGACTTTGTTCGTTTTTTATATTCAAGGTTAAACTTTTACTCCAACCTCTGGAGCTTATAGTGGATGACTATGATTTATAACTAACAATCTCCTAGATACTTTTCTTCACTCAAAAATGTAGTGAGTAAAATCACTGTAGGGAATTATAGATCCTCTTTTGTTGTAGCTTGAATATACAATATAAGTGCACAATAAAAACTCATAAGATTTTCTAGTAAAATAGAATTGAACAAACTAGTTACGAAAGGAAATCTTATGAGCTACCATCATTTTACCATAGATGAGCGTGAAAGTATTCTCATTTACCGTATGCAAGGCCTAAATTTTTCTCAAATTGCTAAGTTGCTTCATCGTCATCCGTCTAGTATTAGTTGCGAGTGGAAACGACATACAAAATCAGGAAGTTATTCTCCCAATCAAGCACAGGAATCTTACCATATTGCTAAATCACACTGTGGGTGGAAACGGATGCTTGAAATAGATCACAATTTAAGCAATACCGTCAAGCATCTATTTCTCGATTATCAATGGTCTCCTGAAGAAATAGAAGGCCGGTTGCGATTAGAGTACGGGAAAGCTGTTATTAGTTATCAAACAATCTATAGAGCCATCTATCGCGGTCACTTTGACGACAAGCTTTCACATGGTGCTCGTGGTGTCATTCGCAAGCTCCGTCATCGTGGGAAAACACGTCATACAAAAGGTCATGTCGAAAACAGAGGAAAAATTTCTATTTCTCATACCATTCACGAAAGACCAGAAGACGCTAATAACCTCATCAAGGTCATCAAGCGCAATGCTTTCGGTTTTCGGAACTTTGAAAACTTCAAAAAACGGATTTTCATCGCTCTCAACATCAAAAAAGAAAGGACGAAATTCGTCCTTTCTCGATCTTAGCTGACTTCAACCCACTACAGTTGACAAAGAGCCCTTATTTTCTAAATTTCCACTGGCTATAAATTCCGAAACCGATAATCCAGATAGCTGAACCAATTGCTCCCATAAAAGTAGATTCTTGTAAAAAGAGGGTTACAAAGACAAAGATAAAGAAGAGCATGGTTAAAGGATTTAGAAAACGGTAATGGGGCATGAGGTAGCCATCCGCCATGAAGTCTTGTGACTTGCGGTATTTGAGATGAGCCACCATGATCAAGATATAAATCGCGATGTAAACACCTGATGAAGATGCCGTGATCAAAGCAAAGGCATCTGAAACACCTGGCAACACATTGATAAAGGCAGCCAGAGCAATTAAGATTGCTGAAGCAATAATAGCATTTTGTGGAACATTATGGCGAGAGAGAGTATCTGCCTTGATCGCTTTTAGGAAGCGATTGGGTGAATCATGAGCAATCTGGTAGAGGTGTCGCCCTGTTGAATAGAGGGTTGAATTAAGAGCCGATGCGGCCGACGTCAAAACGACGAAGTTAATCAGAGCTGCTGCCCACTTGATCCCTGCCAGTTCAAAGACCGTTACAAATGGAGAATCTGAAGAAGCAAGTTCTCTCCAGGGAATAATAGACATAATGGCTAATAGAGCTCCACCATAGAAGAAGACAATTCGGAGAGGAATTTCCTTAACTGCTTTTGGCAAAACCTGACGAGGATTCTTCGTTTCAGAGGTTGTCACTCCGATAAATTCAATCATCAGATAGGCAAAAAATACCATTTGAAAGGCCATGACAAAGTTCATGACTCCATTTGGGAAAAGAGAGAATTGATTGCTGATATTTGCCAGACTTGCAGCACCATATGGTGTTTCAAATCCTGTCAAGACCATAAAGACCCCTGTTGCAATCATAGCTAAAATAGCCACAATCTTAACCATAGCAAACCAAAACTCGACTTCTCCAAAGAGCTTAACCGCAATCAGATTGACCAAGGCCAAAATCGTTAAAAAAACAATCTGAATCAACCAACTAGGCCAAGAAGGAAACCAAAACTGAACATAATGCGAAATCGCGGTGATTTCTGCCATACCGATAAAGACAACAGACAACCAATAAGACCAAACCGAGAAATACCCCCAGCCTTTCCCCAAATGACGGGTGATAAAGTTGATAAAAGTATGTTGTTCTGGATCCTGATATAGCATCTCCCCAACAGCCCTCATCATCAAAAACATAAAGGCTCCTGTAATCATGTAAATCAGGATGATAGAAGGTCCAGTAAGGCTGATAGAACGACCAGCACCTAGGAAAAGTCCTGTTCCGATTGTCCCCGCAATGGCCATCACCTGAACATGGCGATTGGTTAAACCACGTTCCATTTTATTTTTTTTCTTATTTGAACTCATATAGTCTCCTATTTATTCAAAAAATCAAAAAGGAGTCGAGCAAGTCAAGACCTCCACTACTCCATTTTCATTCTATTTAGGCTGTTTTTTCAACCTTTAAAATTTTGACATCGTAACTACCAACAGGTGTCTCAATCGTAACAATATCGCCTGTTTTTTTGCCGATCAAAGCTTGTCCAATCGGACTTTCATTTGATACCTTCCCAGCGAAAGCATCCGCACCTGCAGAACCGACGATGATGTAGACTTCCTCTTCCTCTTCACCGATTTCTTGGATGGTTACTGTCTTACCGATAGCCACCTCATCTTGGGCAACTGCATCGCTATTAACAATTTCAGCATAGCGAATTTTTGTTTCTAGACTTGAAATTTGTCCTTCAACAAAAGCTTGTTCATCCTTAGCTGCTTCGTACTCGCTATTTTCTGAAAGATCCCCGTATGAACGAGCAATTTTGATACGCTCTACGACTTCAGGGCGACGAACGAGTTTCAATTCTTCTAATTCTTTTTCTAACTTTTTCTTTTCTTCAAGGGTCATTGGGTAAGTTTTTTCTGCCATTTTTTCAACTTTCTTTTCTATTACTTTTTTAAAACAAAATTATGTGGAAAACCACATAATTTTAGTTTGAACTACTTGATTGTGTTAATTTACTATTGATATGTTCTGCAACGTTTTGGTCATGCTCTTCTTTTGTCGTTGCAAAGTATACTTTACCGTCTTCAACATTAGCTACAAAGTACAAGTACTCACTCTTTGTCTGATTTACACTTGCTTCAATCGCATCAAGGCTTGGACTATCAACTGGTCCGGGCATGAGGCCAAGATGTGTATAAACATTATAAGGTGAATCAATCGTAGTATCAATTGCAGTATCATCAGCCAAGCTAATCTTTTGGCCAAGTTTTCCTTCAGCATACAAGATAGCAATGTTGCTTTGAAGTGGCATACCAAGATTCAAGCGGTTATAGAAGACTCCCGCAATCAATTTACGATCTTCGGTCTTAGCCCCTTCTTTTTCGACAAGAGAAGCAATACTGAGCAATTCATTAACTGTCAGATTCTTTTCTTTGATCGTAGTGTAGTACGGTGACATGGCCTTGTCCATAGCTGCTAACATATCATCAATCAAGCTTTCAACCGTGGTGCTGTCTTTGATAGTGTAGGTTGCTGGGAAAAGGTAACCTTCAAGGCGATAACGAACGCCACTGTCTTTTGTAGGAAGACTTCCAAGAAGGTTTGGATACTTGGCTACTAGTTGGGAGATGAAGGTTTCATCTTGAGCTTTTGCCAGGAAAGCATCCGCTGTAAGAGGTTCTTTAAAATCACCTTGGAGTTGACCTACTGTCTGAGCAATTTGCTCTAAGGTGTAACCTTCCGGAATCGTTAAGTTTGCAAGCACTGGTTCTTGAGGTTCAGGAGTTCCACCTTTTTGCAATTCTTTAATCAAGTCATCCGTACTCATGCTCTTCTTCAAATTGTAATAACCTGACTTCAAGTCTGAACCCTTATACTTAGCATAAATACTAAAGATAAGTCCATGTTTGACCAAACCAGATTTTTCCAAAGTGCTCCCAATTTGTTGCACATTTGATCCTTCTGGAATTTGAACTGTCACATACTCCTTAGAGCTCGCATCAACAGGTTTCAAAGAGTTTTGAACGTAACCGTATCCAAAGTATCCACCAGCAGCCACAAGCACCAAGAGAACTAAAAAGGTTACTAGGAAACCTTTGGCCTTTGATTTTTTCTTTTTCTTAGTTGGTTTTTTACCTTTACGGCGACGGTCACGACGTGATTCCTCCGTTAATCTGTCTGAGGACCCAGTTGAAGCTAGCGCTTCAGCTTTATTCTCAGAAGAAGGAATTGATGTATTGGCCTCTTCTGTCTTATAAGTCACATCTATCTTGGTCGGAGTGTCGTTAAATTCTTTTTCTTCAGGTTCAAGTTCAACTGGTTCCACCTTAGGTTGAACGGACTCCACTACAGATTCTTCAGCTGGATGAATCGGTTCTACTAGAGGTTCTTCAGATTCTACAACTTCTATCTTGTCAATGACAGGCTGTCTAATCTCTTTCTCTTCTTTTTCATCCGTTTTATCAGCTTCAGCACTCGAAAGTGGAGGAACACTCGGCGCATTCTTTAGAATTTTATCGACAACAGATAGGGAATCAGCCATCAACTCTTCTGTTGAAGCATCAGATTCAGGATTTGCAGGAGTTACTGAACTAGCTTGAGATGATGAAGCTGTCAGATTTGGAATCTCTACTTCTTTCTCTTTTCTATCTTGTTCTTTTACTCTCTCTAAATCACGTAGAATCTGATCTTTAAAGCTTAATTTTTCTTCTTCTCTTGATTTTTCAGTCAAAAGCATTACCTCCTTGTTGACAATCCATAATATTATATCTTAAAAGTTACAGAAAAGCAACAAAACATCCCTTTCTATAGCTATGATTCTCATTTTTTAAGGTTGCCAAACCATATCATACCAACTTTCACCCGCAAAGCTTGACTGGGATACCCCTTCATTCACAAATCCATTTTTTTCATAATATGGGATGAGATAGTCATGACAGGTCAAATTAATACCTTCTCGTTCATGTTCTAAAGCGACTTCTTTCAGAGCCCTTAACAGTTTTTTTCCCACGCCCAAGGCTTGTGCCTCCTTAGCTATGGAGAGACAGGTCACAGAGATATAACCTCCAGGTCGATGGCTATAGTCTTTTATCTCTTCTGTAAAGGACTGATCTTGTAGATGACGATGTGGGACAACTGGACCTTCGATATACCCAAGGATACGTCCCTCCTTTTCAGCTACGAGAAAACTGGTCTGAATTTCACGTAAGTGCGCCTCAAAGACCGCACGAGGAATAGCTTCTTCAAGGGAGAAATTCTCCAGCTCTATCTCTAAAATTTGATCTAAATCCGAAAATCTTGCTTGTCTGATTTTCATACTTCCTCCTGATAAAAAGGATTGGCCCAAATCAGATTCCATCCCGAAAATCTTGCGCATGAAGCTTCTGGCGCTTCTTCCTCAACAAAGCCATTCATCTCAAAATAAGAGAGCAGGTCATCAGGACAAGTCAAGCGAAGATACTCATACCCTCCTTCCACTGCCACTTGTTTCAAGCTGGCAAGAAGAAGGGTCCCCAAACCTTGCCTGCGATGGTCAGGATGAATAGCAAATGATCTTATTTCTATCCATGTGGGATGAAGAGACTGAGACTCTCCTAAAACATAGCCCACGAGCTGGTTTTCATCTCTAGCTACAAGAAAGGTATCCGCAATCTTACGGATACTCTCTTCTAAAAACTCGTAGCTTACTATTTCTTCTGAGGATAAACAAGATTCTTCAATTGCTACAATTTCTTCTAAATCCGATAAAGTAGCCCGTCCTATGGTGATTGGAATTTCCATTCTTTTTTCTTATTGGACGTTACTTGTCAAATTAGACAAGAGACGTTCGAATGAGTACTCATAGGTTTGGATGTCTCCTGCTCCCATAAAGACATAGACTGCATTATCATGCTCAAGGAGTGGTGATACATTTTCAACTGTGATGACTTGGCTTTTCTTCTTAATTTTATCTGCTAGGTCTTCTACCTTGACGTCACCATGGTCCACCTCACGGGCTGATCCATAGATTTTCGCCAAGTAAACAGCATCTGCCTGGCTCAAAGCTTTAGCAAAGTCGTCCAATAAGGCAATGGTTCTAGTGAAAGTGTGTGGTTGGAAGATTGCAACAATTTCCTTGCTTGGGTATTTCTGACGAGCCGCATCTAAGGTCGCAATGATTTCCGTTGGATGGTGGGCGAAATCATCAATAATAATAGTACCATTGACAACCTTTTCAGTGAAACGACGCTTGACACCAGCAAATGTTTTCAAGTGTTCACGTACCAAGTTCAAGTCAAACCCTGCTGTATAAAGTAAACCAATAACGGCTGTCGCATTCATAATATTGTGACGACCAAAGGTTGGAATGTGGAATTGACCCAACTCTTGTCCGCGGAAATGAACTGTGAAGGTCGAACCAGTTGTAGAACGTAGAAGGTCGCTAGCTACAAAGTCATTTCCCTCAGCATCAAAGCCATAGTAATAGATTGGCGCATTGGCTGTAATCTTACGCAACTCAGCATCCTCACCGTAGACAAATAAACCTTTAGTAATTTGTTTGGCATAGTCATTAAAGGCGTTGAAAACATCCTCTAGACTTGTAAAGTAGTCTGGATGGTCAAAGTCAATATTGGTGATGATAGAGTATTCTGGGTGGTAAGGCATGAAATGACGCTCATATTCGTCAGATTCAAAAACAAAATACTTAGCATTTTCAGAACCTCGACCCGTTCCATCCCCAATCAAGAAGCTAGTGTCTGTGATGTGAGACAAAACGTGAGACAGCATCCCAGTCGTTGATGTCTTTCCATGCGCTCCTGCAACCCCCATGCTGACAAAGTCACGCATAAAGCTACCTAGGAATTCATGGTAACGTTTGTAGCTGATACCATTTTTGTCGGCATAGGCGATTTCAACGTTATTATCTGGACGGAAGGCATTCCCCGCGATAATCTCCACATCACCTTGTAGGTTCTTTTCATCAAAAGGAAGAATCGCAATCCCTGCCTGCTCTAGTCCACGTTGAGTAAAGTAGTATTTTTCAACGTCTGAACCTTGAACCTTGTGTCCCATTTGGTGCAACATCAAGGCTAGGGCACTCATCCCTGATCCCTTGATTCCAATAAAATGATATGTTTTTGACATGCTTTTCTCCCCTACTCAGTAATTCTTGTCAGATTCAACTCTTGGGCAACCTGACGTTCCTGTTCTGTTTGCTTATTCTTTTTATTATAGATTTGACTCTTCTTTAGAAAATCATAGTTGTTCTTTTTGGCTTTTTCCGTTTGGACTTTCGGAGTTGGATTCGCCACTTGGCCAATCTCCTCAGCTAAGATATAGTGAGACTGACTCAAGTTTTTACTAAATTTGGCAAACTCACCTGGATTTTCCTTTTGAAATGGTGCTGTTGGTTGGTTTCCTTGACGAACAAGTGTTGAACCATTGTGTCGTCTAGTATGACTAACATCCTGAGTCAAATACTTGGCTGAACGTTTCTTCTTCAAGTCCGCACGCGCCTCTTCTCGAGCCAATTCAGCATAGGTTTTTTCAACTTTTTTAGGTTCTGGGCTTGGTTTTGACTCCTTATTAACCACTGGAGAAACTACGGTTTCTTCCTCATTGATAGGAGACCATTCCAAATAGTTCTTATCCCGGTAATCACCTTTGATATTGCTAATAAAGTCTGACTCATCGTACAAGTCCATGACTGGCATTTTGGTCAGCATGATCTCATCATCTGACACCAATGGAAATCGATCTTGTTTCATTTTGTATTTCCTTTCAACACTTCATTATAGCGTATTGTCTTGATTTTTCAAGTGCTGGCTTCAGAAATTCCCAAAATTTCACGAATTTCTGCCAGACTGAGACTCGCACGCGACTCCGTACCATCTAAAACTTGGGAAACCAAATGTTTCTTTTGTTCTTGAAGTTCTTGGATTTTTTCTTCAATGGTCCCCTTAGTAATCAAACGATAGACCTCGACCATCTGCTCCTGCCCCATGCGGTGGGCTCGTCCGATAGCCTGGGCTTCGACAGCGGGATTCCACCAAAGGTCAACTAAAATAACCGTATCAGCTCCTGTTAGATTGAGACCAACACCACCCGCCTTAAGGGAGATGAGAAAGGCATCTCTTTCCCCTTGGTTAAAGGCCTTGGTCATCTCCTGTCTGTCATGAGCAGGAGTTGAACCTGTGATTTTGAAGGAGGTCAAGCCCAAGTCTGGGAGTTCTTGCTCGATCTTTTCCAACATTCCTTTGAACTGGGAGAAAATCAAGACCCGATGCCCACCATCAGCCACTTGTAGCAATAAATCTCGTAGACTATCGAGTTTACCACTAGCTCCTTGGTAATCGTCCATAAAGAGGGCTGGCGTATCGCAGATCTGGCGCAATCGCATGAGGCCAGATAAGATTTCTACCCGACTTCTCTGGAATTCTTGATCGGTCACTTGGGCTAGGCGGTCTCGCATCTGTTGCAACTGGGCGAGATAGATGGCCTTCTGTTGGTCTTCCAGTTCATTTTTATAGACGACTTCGATCAGGTCAGGTAGTTCTGTAAGAACTTCTTCTTTCTTACGCCTCATGACGAAAGGCTTGATAAACTGCGCGACTCGGTCAGCCGGTAATTTCATAAACTCCTTTTTACTTGGTAAGAGCCCCGGAAGCACAATTTGGAAGATAGACCACAACTCTCCTAAATGATTTTCGATGGGTGTACCTGACAAAGCAAAAACTGCTGGCACCACAAACTGGCGCAAACTCTGAGCAATCTTGGTCTGAGCATTTTTCATGACCTGGGCTTCATCTAAGAAGAGAAAATCAAAAGCCATCTCTTGATAGAGGTCACTGTCTTGACGAAAGGTTGCATAGCTAGTCACATAGATTTGGTGATTTTCAGAAAGAATCGCTTCTCGACTCGCTTTCAAACCATGAACAACAGCCAAATCCAACTGTGGGGCAAATTTCCTGAATTCATCTGCCCAATTATAGATCAAACCTGACGGAGCCAAAATCAAGACTCGACTATCTTCTGTCACCTGACTAGTCAAAAAAGCAATAGTTTGCAGTGTTTTTCCCAGTCCCATATCATCTGCCAAAATGCCACCAAAGCCATAGTGATGAAGCATCTGAAGCCAACGGACACCCTTTTCCTGATAGTCTCTCAAACTCGCCTGCACCCGTATATCTCCCAGAGAAAAATCCTCTGGATGGGTCAAATCATGAGCTAAATGCCGAAATTCTTCCGAGAAGGAGATCCTGTCTCGACCTTCAAACAACTGAGACAAACTGTAAGCTAGGGATTTCCGAGCCTGAAAAGAACCATCTTTTAGCTCAACCCCCAGTTCCTGCAAATTTTGACGAATCTGCTTGGTTTCCTCATCAAAAAAGTACACTTGGTCAGAAGAACTGATATAGAAATCCTGATTGCTGGTCAGGGCTTTAAGAGCTTGATCAATCTCTTCTTGGGCAATCCCTTGGAAATCAAATTGAATCTCCAACAGTCCTCCCTTGGGCTCAATCTGAACCTGAGGAGCTTGGACACTGTAGAGCTGATTCATCTCATCAGACAAGAAAACCTGGCCCAACTTCTCAAAAGCTGGAATCGTATGGTGAAAGAAAGAATAAACTGCCTCTGGCTTCAAAGCCTGTCTCCAAGACTGAAAATCAGCCTCAAAACCAGCCCCTAAACAAACCTGAAATAGCTGGTTTTCCAAGACGGCATCACTTGAAAAAGGTAATTGTTCCAGCTGTTGACGACTAGTCACCTTAACATCTCCATAGTCAAACTGGATATCTAAGCGAATGCGGCCGTCATCCTCCCTATCAAAGCAAAAGATTGGTGAAAAGGGTCTGATTTGCAAGCGCTCGGGGGCAGACACTGTTCCTAGCTGTCCAAACAAGGGAAGACAGGCGGCCAGACGGTCGCGATCACTGTTGTCAAACTGGAGGCATTTCCTCCCTCTTTCCTCCTGAGGGAGCTCCTTGAGTTCCTTTAGGAGGCTGATTTGTTTAGGATTTAAGAGATAAAGATTCCCCTTACGAAAGAGAACCGCTCCCCCATAGAATACGTTGATTCGCTCACTTTCAGAAATCTCCATATCAAAATAATCAGGATACTCCTGCACGGAAAAAGAGAATAGTTCTGCATCTGGATCTAAATCATGAAAGAGAAGATTTTCATAACTAGTAATCTGATGTTCGAAATGAAAATCTTCCAAGTTCATCAGCAACTCCACTCCCTGCTCAAAAAAGGTCAGAGGGAAAAAGAGATGACGACCTTGATTTGGGAAAAAGAGGTCTTGACTGAGCCCCTCCTCAATCAAGCCCCGTAAAAAAGTAAGAACCTCTTGACTAGCTGTATCAAAAGCATCCCAAGACAAGCAATTTTCATAGTGTTTTCCAATCATATATGGTTTTCGATGGACTAAGACCTTCAAAAAGAGAGGGATATCACGAATGACATAATATTTTTGACTATCAACTAAACCGATTCGGAGAGTCCAAAGGAGGCGATTGGTTCCAGCTTCCACCTGGCCTTGTGCCGACAAAGTGTAGATTTTCTCTCTCTTCTGAGGTTGGATACGCTCCAAAAAACTACCGCCAAAACTAACCTTGGTTTCGACCTCTTCTTGCTCTTCATGTCCTTTTTCTAAGGCTTTTAAAATCACCTGGCCTTCTTCATCGTTCTTCAGATAATGCTCAAGCGCTGCGAGGTGAACACAGTAATCTCTTTTTTGGAAAAAATCGCAAGCACAAAAAACCAGATCATCCTCTAAACTGTAGCGCAAGTCTTCTCCCGCCACACGAGTATAGAGGCGATTCCCTTTTTCCTTGATAATCTCAATGTCGCCTGTTTCATAGAGTGTAACACCCTCCATGCGCAACTTTCCCGGAATCAATTTAGCCATAGTTACCCCTTTATCTTATCTTTTTATTATACCACATTTTCCCCTACGAAAATAGCCTTCTAGGAAGACTTTCCTCCTAGAAGGCTCGATTTTTAAAGTGTAGCAAAAGTGGTCACGATGCGTTGGCAAACCTCTTCCAGTACGGACTTCGGCATAGCCACATTGAGGCGGGCATGAAGAGTTCCCTCCTCTCCAAAGTCCAAACCTCGATTCAAGATAACCTTGGCTTCATTCTTCAAAAGCTCTTGCAAGCGGTCATCCGTTAGGTCATAGGCTGAAAAATCAAGCCAGATCAAGTAGGTACCTTGCGGTTTCATGACCTTAATCTTGGTTTCGTTGCCCAAAACATCCACTACATAGTAAATGTGGTCCTCAATGACTTCTTTCAACTCTCCTAACCAGTCCTTGCCATAACGGTAGGCAGCTTCTGTCGCCAAATACCCCAAGCCTGAGATTTCATGTTGGTTATTGGCCAACTGGCGTTTTTGGAAAGCCACACGAAGCTTTGGATTTTCAATAACTGCATAGGAATTCTTGGTTCCAGCAATATTAAAGGTTTTAGTGGCACTGCTCAAGATAAGGGCAAAATCTTTAAAAGCAGGATCAATGGTATTAAAAGACTGGTGTTTGTGACCAAAGAGAGCCAAATCTTGGTGAATCTCATCTGAAACAAGCAAAACACCGTGTTTTTGGCAGAGATGACCAATCTTTTCTAACACTTCCTTTTCCCAAACACGTCCACCAGGATTGTGGGGATTGCAAAGGATATAAAGCTTCACATCCTCTTCCACCAATTCCTTCTCCAACTGGTCAAAGTCAATCTCAAACAACCCATCCTTTTCCACCAAAGAATTGGTAATCAATCTGCGATTATTCAGTTTGACACTGCGGGCAAAAGGTGGATAGACTGGTGTGTTAATCAGAACAGCCTCTCCCTCTTTTGTAAAGGCTTGAATAGCTGTTGAGATGGCCGGTACCACTCCCTCGATAAAGACGAGGGCATCCTTGTCAAAGCGATAGCCGTGTTGTGTGGCTTCCCAGTCCTGAACCGATTCAATCAAAGCATCGCTAGCATAGGTATAGCCATAGACCAACTGATCTGCGTAGGCTTGTACAGCTTGTCGAACTTCAGGCAAAACCACAAAGTCCATATCTGCTATCCAAGCTGGTAGAACTTCTCGATCATCTTCCGCTTCTTTCCATTTATAAGTATGATGCCCAAAACGATTAGGCAGGCTTGTAAAATCATATTTTCCCATATCTGTCTTATCCTTCCAAAGCTTGGCGCAAGTCCGCAATCAAATCTCTAGCATCTTCAATCCCAATTGACAAGCGCAAGAGATCATCTGTTAAACCATAGGAATGGCGCACTTCTGCTGGAATATCCGCATGGGTTTGCGTCGTTGGATAGGTAATGAGACTCTCTACCCCACCTAAACTTTCCGCAAAAGAGAAGACCTTCAAGCTATTTAAAATATGAGGAATACGCTTTTCATCCACTACTTTAAAGGAAATCATCCCCCCACGTCCAGTGTAGAGAACTTCCTTGACTGCTGGAGAATCCTTCAAAAAGGCAACCACTTCTTGAGCATTGGCTGTAGAACGCTCCATACGAAGAGGTAGAGTTTTAAGACCACGAATCAACTGATAACTATCAAATGGTGACAAGACCGCACCTGTCGTATTCAAATTGTAGAACAGTTGCTCATATAGTTCTAAACTATTAGTCACAACTACCCCAGCCAAGACATCATTGTGCCCTGCTAGATACTTGGTTGCTGAATGAAGAACAATATCCGCACCATCTTCAATCGGACGTTGGTAAATCGGACTGTAGAAGGTATTGTCTACCACTACCTTGGAACCCTTGGCATGAGCTAGTTTGGCTAGTTTGGCAATATCAAATTCCAACATCAAGGGATTGGTTGGCGTTTCGATATAGAGAACATCCACATCTTTCTCTAACTCAGCGATCAACTCTTCTTCTGTATTGGCATAGGTAAAATGGAAACGGCCTTCCTGCTCCACTTGGTTGAACCAACGGAAAGAACCCCCATACAGATCACGAACAGCCAAGACTTTACTTCCTACTGGAAAGACACTAAAGGCCAGTACAATCGCAGCCATTCCTGAGCTTGTCGCTAGGGCATAGTCCGCTGATTCAATAGCCGCCAAAACCTCCTCCGCCTTACTGCGAGTTGGGTTTTTAGTCCGAGTATAGTCAAATCCCGTAGACTGACCGAACTCCGGATGCTGATAAGTGGTTGAAAAATGAAGCGGTGTTACCAAGGCACCTGTTGCCTTATCTGACTTGATTCCCGCCTGGGCCAAAATTGTGTTGATGTGTAGTTCTTTGCTCATACAATACCTCCAAATCTATAGTAACTATTGTACCACTTATTTTCACTAACTCATTTTCTTGTTTTCAAGAGCTAGCTATAGTTTCAAACTATATAAAAACGATAGTTCCTTAAGAAACTATCGTTTTTCCTGTTGAATAGACTGGTTATTTAACGTGTTTTGCCAGTTCTTCTTGCGCTTTTTTATTTGATTCTTCTTTTTCTTTCTGCCATTTTTCTTTAGCTTTTTCATACTCATCAGCCGTTACAGTCTTATCTTGTAACTTGAGGTACTTGTATGATTCGACACCCTTATTTCCAGCTTGTGAGAATGGTGATGAGAATGGAACTGTCTTTCTCAAGGTCGGTGTTCCACCCTGAGAAACGTTTGGAATAGCAAGGGCGCTATCAACGAGCCAAGCTTGAATTTCAGCATATTTTTCATAACGTTTTGCTGGTTCTTGCTCCTTGTTCGCTTCTTCTAACATTTGAGTGTAAGTATCCAGACCAACTGCCTTAGCCTTGTCATTGACCTCACCTGGTTCTAGACCAATGTTTTGCAACATACCACCGTTATTGACATTTAAGATATCAAGATAGCTTGATGGATCCAAGTAGTCCGCACTCCAACCGCCATTATAGATATCAAAGTCTTTTTGAGCTGCAGTTTGAGCTAGGTAGCTAGAGTTGTCAAAGTCATCTGTTGATAGCTGTTGGATATCGATAACCACATTCTCAGCTCCTAGAACAGATTCGATGGATTGTTTCAAAGAACTTGCTTCAAGTACACCTTTTTTAGCTGATTGGTCAACTGTTACATCCAAGTGGATTGGAAATTGCACACCCTTAGCTTCCAATTCTTTCTTAGCTTCTGCAAATTTAGCCTTGGCCTTATCAGGATTGTAGTATGGATCTTGCGCATCTGCAAAGTTGATTCCTTGCCATTCTTGGCCATAGTTGACCATCTTTTCTGAAACAACATCGCCAAAGTCTTTTCCGTTGATACTTACAAATGTTGGAGGTACAACCAAGTTACGAATAATCTTTGTCGCTCCGTCCTCCCCTTGAGATTGTGCTCCATAGGCTGTACGGTTATAAGCATAGTTGAAGGCTTGACGGAAGTTTTTATTCAGAACTGCTTCTTGGGTTGATTTCTTTTCGATATCTGAAGATTTAGACGTGAAGTTATAAGACTTTCTGTCCAAGTTGAAGTTCAAGTAATAAGAAGTTGCGTTTTGCATACTATAGATGATGTTATCCTTGTTCTTCTCTTTAATACCTTCAAAGCTTGAGCTATTTGGGTAGAGACGCGCGTAGCTGTATACTCCTTCTACAAAGTTACGTGCTAGTGCATCTTGGTCACTACCATCATAATAGGCCAATTTCACATCATCCACAAAGACATTTTTTTCATCCCAGTAGTTGGGATTTTTCTTGAATTCGATAACAGATTTTGAAACAAACGATTTCATCAAGAAAGGTCCATTGTACAAAATACTAGAAGGGTCTACCTTACCAAAGTCATCCCCTTTTGATTTTAAGAAATCTGCATTGACAGGGAAGAGAATGGTTGAAGTTGTTTTAGAATTCCAATAAGATTCTGGACGTGTCAAAGTGTACTGAACTGTTTGGTCGTCAATCGCCTTAACACCGACAGTTGAAAAGTCAGTTGTTTTCCCGTTGATATAGTCATCCAAACCTGCTACAGAGTCTTGAACCAGGTACAAGGCTTCGGATTTTTTATCAGCAGCATATTTCAAACCTGTCACAAAGTCTCGTGCCGTTACAGGGGCATATTCTTCACCCTCATAAGTATACCATTTTGCATCCTTACGCAATTTGTAAGTATAGGTCAAACCGTCCTGAGAAACAGTCCAATCCTCTGCCAATGATGGAACATAGTTACCGTATTGGTCATTTTCCATCAACCCATCCACCAAATTGGTCACGATGTCATTGGTTGTTGCACGGTTTTCTGCAAGATAGTTCAAACTAGATGGATCGCTCGAATAAACATAGTTATATGTTTTAGTAGCGCTACTTGAATTTCCACATGCGCTCAGTAAGATACCTGCGCTTAACACGACACTTGCAAGTGTCAGATACTTGGCCTTAGACTTTTTCATTTCCAGAACCTCCTGTTTAAAAGTTTTGTCTTATTATACAGCTTTAGTTTTATTTAGTCAAGTAATTTCTGAAGAAAAACTTAAAAAAGCATATTTTTTGCTCTTAATTTTAGAAAAAGTTCTCTTTTTTTAAGAAAAATGTAGTATAAAAACCTTTCTATTAAAGAAAGGTTAAATTCATTGCTTTTATTTATAAATCTTTTTACGATATTTTCAATCGTGTCCGTAGTCGGTCTGCTTGAGCTTTGCCGATTATCTTGTCTAAGAGTCGTGTCCGTAGGCTCATCAAACCATAAAGACCTCCTCCAAGCCCTCCGATGAGAGCCACATAAAGGAAACTCCAGAAACGTCCACTTGGTTGGAAGACAAAACCGAGTAGCCACTGCAAGAAGCCAACTAGGATAAACATGACAAGTGTTAAGATGGTAATCAAAATGGTTCGCTTCAAGATTATCTTTCGACGAGCACCCGTTACCTGACAGATGTCTCGGTACATTAGGACATTTGGAATAATCAAGCCGATAGTCGTTGAAATCAAAGGACCGTAACTATGGAAAATAGCAATGGTTGGCAATTGCAAGACAATCTTAGCAATGGAACCATAGATAAAGTATAGAACTGCCTTGCGGTTTCGGAACATGGCCTGAAGCATAGGAGACAAGACCATATACAAGCCTAGGATAGTAGACTGCAAAACTGCAAAGACAAACAAGCCCATGGCCAGACTATCTGGCTTACCGTAAAAGACTGTATAAAGAGGCTCCCCTACCATGACCACTCCAACCGTTGCAGGTAGTAGAAATAAGAAGAGCATGGTAAGGCTATCTTGGACTAGGCGAGCCGCCGCTGGCAAGTCACCTTTTACATAGTTTTCCGTCAAAAGCGGCAAGCCGACACTACCAATGGAAACCCCTACAGAGATTAAAATCATGGTAATTTTATTAGGATTGGCAGAGAAATAAGAAAACATGACAACCAAGTCTTCATTGCTGTAGTTGGTAAACCACTTCATACTATTGATAAAGGTCATCTGGTCTAAGATTTGGAAGAGTTGAATGGCTGATCCTGTCAGGATAAAGGGAATGGCTTCCTTGATGGTATCGACTAAGAGTCGCTTACTATTGATCCTATCCCGTGTTTCAAAAACTCTTTTAAGCAAACCTTCTTGAGCAAGGAAGTAGATCAAAACTGCAAAACTTGCTACCATCCCTACAAAGGCTGCAAAGGTCGATTGGGTAACGGCTGATAAGTAGTCACCAGAACCCATCTTCATAATGAAGAAGGTTGCCATCAACATCCAGATAACACGGATCACCTGCTCAGCGATTTGACTCATAGCATAGGGTTTGAGGTTATTCATCCCTTGGAAGAAACCTCGGATGACACTCATAGATGGGAAAATCAAGACCGCCCAAGCCAAGCTCTGCATGATGGGAATCAGATCTTTCCCCACACCTGACAAATCTGCTAGCCAGGGAGAAAAGAGATACAAGACCAAAGCAAAGACTAAGCCCAAGCCCGTCATAAAGCTTAGGAAACTCCGAATCAAGGCAAAGCTATGCTCTTCTTCTCGCATAGTATTGTACTTAGCCACTTGTTTGGCAACCGCAACTGGAATACCAGCTGTCGAAATCAGCAAAAACCAGGCGTAAATATTGTAGCCCATGGTAAAGAGACCATTTGCCTTGGCTGCATAGGTTCCCATCCAGATATACCAGGGAATAATGTAGATAGCCCCAAGAAGGCGACTAATAAAGTTACTAGCTGTTAGCCAAGCAGTCCCTCGCAACATCTGGGCCTGCTGGTGATTGTTTTCGTTAGACATAGCTTCCTCATTCAATTTTGATAACTAGGAAATTTTCCTCATCTTCCATTATAAACTTTTCCTTGTTACTTGTAAAATTCAGACTTTCGGTTTACAATAGAAAGTATGATAAAGATTGAAACCGTGTTAGATATATTAAAGAAAGATGATCTCTTCCGCGAGATTATCGACCAAGGACACTACCACTACAACTACAACGCAGTTGTTTTTGATAGCATCAGTTACGACAGCCGAAAAGTAAAAGAAGGCACTCTTTTTTTTGCAAAAGGCGCTGCCTTTAAAAAAGAATACCTTCTTTCTGCTATAACTCAGGGCTTAGCCTGGTATGTTGCCGAAAAGGACTACGAAGTCGGTATCCCCGTCATCGTTGTGAACGATATCAAGAAAGCCATGAGTTTGATTGCGATGGAATTTTATGGTAATCCGCAAGAGAAACTAAAAATTCTCGCTTTCACAGGGACAAAAGGAAAGACAACATCTGCTTACTTTGCTTACCACATTCTATCTCAACGCTACCCAACAGCCCTCTTGTCAACTATGAATACAACTCTAGATGGCAAGACCTTCTTTAAATCTTCCTTCTCAACACCTGAAAACATCGATCTTTTCGACATGATGGCTCAGGCTGTTAAGAATGGTCGAACCCATCTTGTAATGGAAGTCTCTAGCCAAGCCTATCTTGTTCATCGAGTCTATGGCCTGACCTTTGATGTAGGTGTCTTTCTCAACATCACTCCTGACCATATCGGACCGATTGAGCATCCTAGCTTTGAAGATTACTTCTACCACAAACGTCTCTTGATGAAAAATAGCCGAGCAGTTGTCATTAACAGCGACATGGATCACTTTTCTGTACTGAAAGAACAAGTGGAACATCAAGAACATGACTTCTATGGTAGCCAGTCAAGCAATCAAATCGATAACTCCAAAGCCTTTAGCTTTTCAGCTACAGGTAAACTCGCTGGTGATTATGATATTCAACTCATTGGCCACTTTAACCAAGAAAATGCCGTTGCTGCAGGACTTGCCTGCCTCCGTCTAGGCGCTAGTCTTGAAAATATCAAAAAGGGAATCGCTGCAACCCGCGTTCCTGGACGTATGGAAGTCCTGACTCAGAAAAATGGAGCCAAAGTCTTCATCGACTATGCCCACAATGGCGATAGTCTTAAAAAACTGATTTCTGTTGTTGAAACTCATCAAACTGGAAAGATCGCTCTGGTTCTCGGTTCGACTGGAAACAAGGGTGAAAGTCGTCGCAAAGACTTTGGTCTCCTCCTCAATCAACATCCTGAGATTCAAGTCTTTCTCACCGCTGATGACCCCAACTATGAAGATCCAATGGCCATTGCTGAAGAAATCAGCAGCTATATCAGTCATCCTGTCGAAAAGATTGCCGATCGTGAACAAGCCATCAAGGCGGCCATGGCCATCACAAATCAAGAACTCGATGCCGTAATTATTGCTGGTAAGGGAGCTGATTGTTACCAGATCGTACAAGGAAAGAAAGAAGACTATCCTGGAGACGCAGCTATCGCAGAACGTTATCTATAAAAAAATCAAGGGAATATTTCCCTTGATTTTTTAGTCTTCTTTCTTAAATGAGTTTTTAAGACCTTCAACGGCACCTTCTACAGCACCTTTAGCATCTTCAACTACTTCTTTTGCTTTCGCAACTGTTTTTTCTACAGTGCCTTCTGCTTCTGTCTTGCTATCGCCAGTAACTTTACCAAATCCTTCTTTGATAGCACCAGTTGCTTGATCCAATTTATTTTCAAGTGACATAGCTCTGTCTCCTTTGCTTTTAATACGATAAACGTTATCGCTTACATTCAGTTTATGCTTATTCTTTAGCAAAGTCAAACAATCAGCTCAAAATGAAGCCATTAAGACAAATAGAAAGTCAACCGTTCCTTATCAAAATCAGCAGCTAACTCATACTTTCCATCTTCTTTTTGCACAATATAGCCCAGGACGACCAAACTATCCACAAAGATATCACGGCGTTTCTGCATCAGTTGATCTTTTTTGAGGAATTTTAACAAAAAAGTCGTCATATATTTGAGGGCATACTCAGGGTTAACATCTCCTAAAATATCATAGAGTTCCAGCTGTTTTTCTGTCAAAGGATATTGATTCTTGACCTTGTAGAAATAGTTGGATAGAGTCATCTTTTCTCTTGCAAAGTCCGTACGTTCGACTAAAATGGCGGCATTGGTTTGATTGCGCAATTCTGTCTCAAAAGTCTTCTCCAGCAAGCCTTGATAGACTGGACTGTCCTCTCTGATAAAAATCTCTTGATCAAGGGCTAAATCATCCGTAGATTCTAAAAAAGGGAGATTGAGCGAATAGTGTTTATTTTCCCTTAGAATCAAGCCTGCCTTTATATACTCTTCCATAAGCTTATCAACTGATACATCTGGAAACTGGGCCTTGATTTCTCGTAGAATCACATCGTCATGCTGATCCAGATAGTCAACCAAATCTATAAAAAATAGTTGTCGAGTCAAACGAGAAGGATTAAAAATCTGAATCATGAAGATTCCTTTCTTTACATTTTAAAAGAGGGGATGCTGCTAACTGACTAGGATTGGTCCCTGGCTGATTCAGAGGCACGGCTATTCCTAGTTCTCTATAGTATTTATTCCAGAAATCACTAATTTCCTGCTCCCCGTCCCCAAATTGCATCGGAATAGTCTCAAAAATAGGCAGGATTTCTGCGATATACTGAGAGCAGTAAAAGCCAGATCCATCTGGATAAAAAGAGGCATTATAGGGTGCACCCAAATGTTTGCTAGCTCTCTCCTTTACCAAGTCAGCTTCCAGCTCTGGATAGACATAAAGATCGTAGAGATGAGTTGGTTCAAAAAATTCAGCCGGTTCTTGACAAATGACACCAGCTTGCCCACTAGCATGGTAGATGAAACCATCCAAAAAGATGGCTACATGACTATAGTTCCCAGTAGAAGTTTGGATGGCCTGCCCCATATCTGAAAGGTCCTTCACAAAAATCAAATCGCCATTTGCTAACATGCTTCTCTCCTAGAAAAAAAGGAGTTAAAACTCCTTTCGATATAAGACAAACTAGCCTTTCCTATTTTGAACTGACATCAGGAACTTACCCATTAAAGCTCTCAGTCAACTGAGGCACCACTTGTTTCTTACGTGAAACAGCACCTGAAAGGAAAGCGTGGTTGTTTTCAAGTTTGAAGTTAAAGGCTGCTTCCACCTTGTCCATGTTTGATCCAAGAGCCAAAATTTCAGAGTTTGAGTTGACGATGTCTGTAATCATCAAAACAAAGTCAGAGTAGCCGTTTGCCGCATTAGCAGCTTGCATTGCTGCTTCGATTTCTGCTTGGCGTTCCAAGACTTCAGCAATATCAACTGTATTGACTTGGGCAACACGAACCTTATTTTCGTTGAGTTCAAATGTCTTAGCATCGATGTCAATCAATTCTTCAGCAGATTTACTAGCCAAGTTTGTACCAGCTTTCAGCATAGCGAGACCGTACTCTTCCAAGTTCACACCTGCTAATTCTGCCAACTCAGGAGCAATGACTTTGTCAGATGGGTGTGTTGTTGGTGATTTCAAAAGAAGGGTATCTGAAATCAAACCTGAAAGCATCAAACCTGCGATTTCTTTAGGAACTGCCACACCATGTTCTTTGAACATGCGGTAAACGATAGATGAAGCTGATCCAACTGGTTCCAAGCGCATGTAGAGCGGGCTGGCAGTTTCAAAATTAGCCACACGGTGGTGATCCACAACTCCGTAAACTTCTACTTCAGCAATATCTGACACTGATTGTTGGAATTCATTGTGGTCAGTCAAGATAACTTGCTCTGCACCTTCTGCTTTAGCAGATGTAATGACGCGTGGTGCTTCTACACCAAAATAGTTCAAAACGAAAGCTGTTTCTTCATTAGGAGTTCCAAGTGCTACTGCTTCTGTGTCCAATCCATAAGCCTCTTTTGCAAGATAGGCAAAGGCTACAGATGACCCGATGGCATCTGAGTCTGGATTTTGGTGACCAAATACTAGAATCTTAGACATGATAATACCTCTTTAAATTTATTCATCTTATTGTAGCACTTTTTTCCTCTTTTGACAAAAGTAAGAGGAGTCAAAAGACTCCTCGTTAGACATCAATATGGTTGACTAGATTCTTCTCTTGATTTTCAGATAAAAATCGTTCCTTCTGTGGACGTTTCTTTCGTTTTAGGAGAGCCTCTGCAGACATGGCTTCTTCCTTACTGGCAAAACCCTCTACATAGATAAGCTTGACTGGCAAGCGAGCTCGGGTATACTTGGCCCCCTTACCACTATTATGAACGGCAAGGCGCCTCTTCACATCCGTTGTATAGCCAGTATAGTACGACCCGTCGCGACACTCCACCACATACATATAGGCCTTATGATCCATAGTAAATCTCTTGAATTTCTGGGGTATAGGAACCATCATCATTGTGAACAATGAGAGGTGGTAAGACCTTAAAGCCACTCGTTGAGCCATCCTTGATAGCTTCGATTAAGAGCATATTGGCCTCCTTCTCACGTTTCGGATAGACAAATTGCAGGCGCTTAGGAGCTAAATTATGGCGTTTGAGCATGTCCAAGATATCCAAGAGCCGATCTGGACGATGAACCATGGCCAAACGGCCATTAGACTTGAGAATACTCTGAGCACTTCGGCAGATTTCTTCTAGGTTAGTCGTAATTTCGTGTCTGGCCAGAAGGTAGTGTTCACTCTCGTTGAGATTGGAATGCGGATCCACCTTGAAATAAGGCGGATTACACAAAATCATATCCACCTTACTTCCCTGAATGTGGGCAGGCATATTTTTCAAATCATCACAGATGACCTGCATCTGCTCTTCCAAACCATTCAATCGAACCGAACGCTCTGCCATATCTGCCAAGCGCTCCTGAATCTCTACAGATAATATCTGCGCCTGAGTACGAGTGCTGGCAAAAAGCCCTACTGCCCCATTTCCTGCACAAAAGTCCACAATTAAGCCCCGTTTAGGGAAGCGAGGAAAGCGTGATAAGAGAACACTATCTACCGAATAGCTAAACACCTCTTTATTTTGAATGATCTTGATATCTGTCGAAAAGAGCTGGTTGATTCGCTCTCCTGGTTTTAATAATTGTTCTTCTTTCATACTTTTATTATAACAAATTATGTTAATATTACAAATGATTTGGATAATCGTATTTATGGTTTCTTCTTTAAATGATCAAGTGCCTCACGCGTCCAAACAGGCATCATTCGTCCAAGTGGTGCAAAACCGTGCTTGATACGATCATTTGAAAAACGTCTCCGTCTTGGCAATTGATGTTTTTCCTCTTCCAAAGTACGGATAGAAAGACTAGCCTTCCCAGTGTATTCGTCAAAATCCACCACCTGTACTTGAACTTCATCACCAATTTTTAAAATGTCATAAATATTCTCAATAAATCCCGTCCGAATCTCCGAGATGTGAATCAGCCCTGTCACCCCTGTCTCTAACTCAACAAAGGCACCATAGGGCTGAATTCCTGTAATACGCCCAGTTAGCTTATCACCAATTTTCATCCTAGTCCTCAATTTCAATCGTTTCAATTACTACATCTTCAACTGGTTTATCCATGGCCCCTGTCTCAACAGCTGCAATGGCATCCAAGACCGCAAACGATTCCGCGTCTACCAATTGCCCAAAAACAGTATGGCGACGGTCAAGGTGAGGAGTTCCACCTTGTTCTGCATAAATCTCAGCGATTGGTTCAGGCCAACCACCACGCGCAATCTCTTTCTTAGAATATGGCAAATGTTGGTTTTGCACGATAAAGAACTGGCTACCATTGGTATTTGGACCCGCATTGGCCATAGAAAGGGCACCACGGATATTATAGAGCTCCTCAGAAAATTCATCTTCAAAAGCTTGTCCATAAATAGACTCACCGCCCATACCAGTACCGGTTGGGTCCCCGCCTTGGATCATAAAGTCCTTGATAATGCGGTGGAAAATGACACCATCATAGTAACCATCTTTTGAAAGAGCAACAAAGTTGGCTACTGTTTTAGGAGCATGTTCAGGGAAGAGCTTGATACGCAAGTCTCCGTGATTTGTCTTAATGGTCGCAAGAGGACCTTCTACTGTTTCAATATTTATTTGTGGGAAATGCAATTCTTTTTCTACCATACCAAATCCTTCTAAGGCATCAAAAATGCCATCTTCTTCTACTGTTTTTGTAATATAATCTGCTTTTTCTTTAATCTTTTCATGGGAAACACCCATAGCAACACTGATTCCAGCATAATCAAAGAGTTCTAAATCGTTAAGACCGTCCCCAAAGACCATAACATTCTCTGGTTTCAAGCCTAAGTGCTCCACCACCTTGGCTACACCAGTTGCTTTTGATCCTGAAATCGGCACGATATCAGATGAATGTTCATGCCAACGCACCATGCGAAGTTTACCAGAGAGACTATCTGGTAACCGCAAGTCATCCCCTTTTTCCTCAAAGGTCCACATCTGGTATATGTCCGCTTTTTCATGAAAATCTGGATCCACATCCAAGTTTGGATAAATCGGATCAATAGCCTCACTGATCAGTTCTGTTCGAGTGGAGAGTTTGGCGTCATGACTGCCAACCAAGCCGTACTCAATCCCTTCTCGCTTGGTCCAAGAAACATACTCCTCAACATCTAACTTCTCAATCTGATGCTGATAAATGACCTGGCCTTTTTTATCTTCTATATAAGCCCCATTTAGGGTTACAAAAAAGTCCGGCTTGAGCTCACGAATCTCTGGAACGACACCGAAAATACCGCGCCCAGAGGCAATTCCTGTTAAAATTCCTTTTTCACGTAACTGTTTAAAGACAGTGGGAATTGTAACTGGAATAAAACCTGTCTTTGACGTACGCAAGGTATCATCAATATCAAAAAAGATGATTTTAATCTTCTTTGCCTTGTATTTTAATTTTGCATCCATCTCTCTACCTCTTTTTTATCACTCCTTCCATTATACCATAAACCTTAGGAAATTCCTTTTTTGAAAAAAGATGAAAATCCTATCAAAAAGAGAGCCAGTATAACTAGCCCTCTCTTTTCATTCTAGAACATCTCTAGAGCAATCATGGTAATCATCGTTGCATCATAGTAGTTGTCCAAAGGTAAATCTTGTGTGAAAATGTATTTATTTTGCTGAAGAAGTTTCAGATAACCTTCTCCCTTGTCAGACGCATAGGTAATCGGTGCCAAGAAACTACCTGCCTGATATTGATTGAGGGCCGTTCCGTTCAAGTCATAACCAGCATAAATGCGTTGCTCTTTCATAAAGAAATCCATCATCTTTTGAACGAGTTTTTGGTTTCTTTCATCCTGGCTCTGTGACAAGTGATAAGGCAAACGACAAGCGTTATAAGAATACGCTCCATCATACTGAGATTCGATAGTGTTGGCATCAACAAGGCGTGCCCCTGACTTCTCAGCCCAGATAAAGTCTGGCAAGAGACCCGTATCAGAATGAGAACTGATTTGCTCCAGTTGCCCAAGCATCTTATCCTTAATGTCTAACCACTGTTGGTTTCCAGTCAGGTCATAGAAAGACTGGAAATAGTGGGGAAGGGTATCAGACGTCCGCATTAAGTAATAATAATCGGAATCCTTGTTTGCCCAGTTTCCTACTGTTAAAACACCTGTCTCTTCATTGTAATTGTATCGAAGAATATCTTCTAAGATTTTTTTAGCTTGCGCTTGGTATTCCTGCGCTTTATCTGGCCACTGCTTGGCTGCTTCAATCAAAGAATAAGCGATATAGAGATCACCATCGGTTGCGTTTTGCTTCTCAACCGTTTCGCTACCATTTGTGATCACTTGCTTCCAAGACATCAACTGCGTTCCCTCAATACGATGATTTTGATAATAGCGATAAAGATTCTCAAAATCTGCTTGTGTCGCTTGCCCTTTTTGAGCTGCTAAAACCGTTATGAGCATGCCGTAACTTTGAGCTTCAGATAGAACTGTTGTTCCCTCCGAATCACTCGTCGTACGAACATAAGACTGATCGCCTTTTGTAACAAGGAACTGTTGGCTCCATTGGCTGTAAATTCGATTCCGCATCTCGATTTTAGTCCTTCCTCTTGCCAAAAACAAGGCTAAACAAAAGATAGAAAGAATGAGCACAAACCAGACATATTTTAATTTATTCGTTTTCATAGAACCTCCTATCCTGCAAATCGCTTGGTTTTAACCCACTTGGTTTCTTTCCGTCGGAGTACTTTGTCCAGCACGATTGAAGAAATGGAATCAATGGAAACAACGATAAACATCTGTGCATAAGTGAAATAGGCAGCCAAAGCCAACCAGATTTGCTTTGTAGTAGCTTGTCCAAATTGACTTGCCAATGCTGTCATAATTTGCATCAAATAAAGACCAATCATGAGAATCCAGTTGAAGAGCATGAGCTGGGCGATGTAGATATTATCCGCATCAAAAGCAAATGGAACCCTGACATCTGGGAAGAAAAGATTAAGGCAGATCGCTAGCACATTCGCTAGGAAAATCAAATCCGATAGAACAATGGCAAAGTTAAACCAAAAGAAAACACAAGAATAGTTAAAGACTTCTAGTTTAACGCGCCAGTTTGCTCTGCCAAATAAATGCTTAAAGTTCGAGAGAACAACTTCGTAATTTCCTTTAGCCCAACGTTTACGTTGCATATAGTAACTCTTTAAAGTCTCAGGTTCTTGTTGGAAAGCCTCTGAATTATAGGCAAGGGCAATCAACTTCCCACTCTGCATGATTTTGAAGGAAATATCGGTATCCTCAGTTAAGGCACCATTTTTCCAACCACCGATGCTCTTTACAAAGTCGGTTTGAATGATAAAGTTGGTCCCTGGGATACGCCCAATTTTAAAGAGATGCCACATTCCAACGTGGTGCACGCGCTGAGTAACAACGATTTCTTCGTTGATACAACGAGTCAAGAAATTTTGATTGGCATTTCGAGTCTTGTTGCGACCAAAAGATGCCACGTGGCGTTCTGGATCCTTCATCACTTCTTTTACAAGGAAATAAAGGGCATTGTTTTCAGGCATAGCATCCGCATCATAGACACAGATGTATTCTCCCGTTGCCATCTTCAGGGCATCGTTTAGAACACCTGCTTTTCCTCCTGTCCCAGTACGGTCGATAATAGTCAGATTTCTTTCTGCATATTCAGGCATAGCTTGTACAGACAAACACTCTGCATAGGTGTTGTCCGAACAATTATCTGCAAATAGAAGCAACTCCACACGGTCGTGAGGGTAGTTCATATCCAAGATAGCTTTTGCCGTCTGTGCAATAACCACATCCTCATTATGAGCAGGTACGACAATGGTAACCTTAGGGTAATAAGGAAGTGGCGAGGTATCTACACGAAAATCACTATGTTTGAACCAAAAGTGAACAGCTGAAAAGAGAATTACCAAGCCCCATGCTAGAGAAATCCAAATAGTAAGCAGGGTAAAAATCATTAACATTTGACTAATCATGATTCACCGCCTTAAAATTTTTGTTCACTCGATGGTAGAGAATACTGTATGCAATAAATAATATGACAAAACAAATGCCAAAGGTAAGACTGAGTCCCAAAGCAATGCCAAAAAATATATTGGTTAGAGTCATGTTTCCCTCCTAATATTCTACAATTACATCTGTCTCTAATTGACGTTTGAGATGACTGGCAATATCCGAATAGTCTTGGTATTTATCTTTATTATCAGAGTTAATCACCAAATAGCCTGTTTGGAACTGAATTCCTTGATTGCCATCTTCTCCATGAAAAACTAAACTGCTCAGTTTCTCCCGCAAATCACTCAGATAGACTTCCTTTAAAGAACGCTTATTACTACTAGATAGAACGAGAAAATTACCATCTGAAACGTAATAGAGTTTATCGTTGTAACTCAATTCCTGAGAAATTACCTCTTGAATGCGACTGAGCATCTGGTTATGTTCTTTGGGTTTAATCTGGAAGAACAAATCTTCATGTGCCCAATGAATCAATAAGGACTGTACCGTCACATCACTTTGTTCAGTTACCATAGCATGGTAATCTGCTCGAGCTGCGTCCTCCTGTTCTTGTACCTTTGAGGCCACCTTGAAGAAATAATAACGAACCTTAAGTAGAATCCCAATCAAAAGAGGAAAACTGATTAATAAGAAGACCAGTTGAATGATTGGGATATAAACCACACCCGCAACCAAAACGATAAGTCCAAGCCCAAATGTTAAGATAAGGGTCCAAGTAAGCAAAAGGTCAGATAATACTAACACTGCAAACAAGGCTAAAGCTAAAAACAAGATTTGTTCTAAAATAATCTCTCGAGCAAAGAAAAAAGAAAGCCCTAAAAGAAGTGACTCGCACCCCAGAAAAGCGAGGAGCCAATTTCTAAATTTATTCCATTTTTTCATTACGCCTCTTCCCCCTCTTTAAATTCAGATACAGATTCAGCAATACCAAAATAATGTTGTATAGCACGAACGATTCGTTCAGAGGCTTTTCCATCTCCATAAGGATTTGGTGCCTGAGACATTTGTCTATAAAGGGGTTCATCTGTTAAGAGGGCTGTCATCGCTTCTTTTACACGTGCAGGATTCGTACCAACTAACTTCAAGGTTCCTGCGCGAACCCCTTCTGGGCGTTCCGTCGTATCACGAAGGACGAGAACAGGTTTGCCGAGGGAAGGCGCCTCTTCCTGGACACCGCCAGAGTCAGTCATGATAAAATCACTTCTTGAAGCCAAATTATGAAAATCGAGTACATCTAAAGGTTCAATCAAGTGAATACGATCGTGACCAGCTAAGATATCTTTTGCTACTTCTTGCACAGCAGGGCTAAGGTGAACAGGATAAACAACTTCAATTTCCTGATGAAGATCGACCATCTCACGTAAAGCTGTAAAGACATTTCTCATTGGTTGACCTTGATTCTCACGACGGTGCATGGTTACCAATACAAGTTTCTTATTTGGATCCAATTGATCTAGAACTTCATGATAGTAATCCGATTGAACGGTTAGTTTCAATGCATCAATGGCTGTATTTCCCGTAATGACAATAGCAGACTCAGGGTGATTTTCCTTGAGGAGATTTTCTTTACTCTCACTTGTTGGAGCAAAATAAAGATCCGCAAGGTTATCTGTCATCTGACGATTCATTTCCTCTGGGAAAGGAGAATACTTATCAAAGGTCCTCAGACCAGCTTCAACGTGGCCGATACGTACCTGATTATAGAAAGCAACTAAACTTGCTGCAAAAGTTGTCGTTGTATCTCCATGAACAAGAATCATATCTGGACGTTCTTGCTTAACAATTGGATCAAACTTTTCTAAAATTTTTCCAGTAATATCTAAAAGGGATTGATTTTGCCCCATAATATCCAAGTCATAATGCGGCTTGATGCTAAACGTTTCAAGAACTTGATCTAGCATTTGACGGTGCTGAGCTGTCACAACTGTAATCGTCTCAATACTATCACTATGTTTTTGCAATTCTAACACTAAAGGGGCCATTTTAATAGCTTCTGGTCGTGTTCCAAAAACAACCATCACTTTCAATTTCTTCATTATGGTATCCTTCTACTATAATAAAATTTGACACATCAGATTAATCTTTATATCGAATTATTGCGCAAATCAATTAATTTGATTATCTTAATTATTTTACCGCTAATTAATTTATATGTCAAATTTTTCCAAGTATATTATTGCATTTAATTTAATTTTAAATAATCGTAATATTTTTGTAACGCTGTGATTTACAGCTTGTAAACCTTATACCTTAAAGTTTCCTTAAAATTTTTTTGAGTGAAGTATTTTTTAAACATTCTAAAACTTACCATTATCTAAATATTTATTTTTTCTTAATAATTCAGATAATTATATTTTAGCGTTTCATAGAATGCATCTCATTTTCTAATACGAAAAAATCCCTCTCTAATGAAAAAGGAATTTACGACTTCTTGCTATTTTAAAGTTAAACCTTATAAAATCTGTCTTAAAACAAATTTTTCGACAGATACAAGACCAATTCTCCGATATCTTCACAAACCGCATTCATGGCCGGTTGATGGTTCTGATACCAAACACCCGTCCCATCTGGAATATAACCTCGTTTGATGTACAATCTCTGGGCAGGCCCATACCCTGAATGGAGCCCAACACCAAGGGTCACCTTATCTGATGTGAGCTTAACTCGTTTTTCCGCTTCTTCCATCAAGAGATTTCCAATACCTTGATTTTGAAAGGGCTCAAAGACATTGAAATCTGAGAGTTCTGGATAGATTTCTGCAAAAGGACCATGTTTAGCAGAGGGCAAAATTGTGATATAGCCCGCTAAAGCACCCTTAACCTCTGCAACTAAGACTTCTCTCTCCCCACTTTCTTGCTCCTTAAAGTATCGAGTTAAAATCTCCTCTCTACCCGTCCAACCTTGGCTGATAAATCCTCGAGATAGATCTTTAATGTCAGATTCTTGCATTTTTCTAATTGAACATGTCGTCTTCATAAGTTGCTCCTTTATAGCTTTCTCCTACCATTATAGCACGATAATAAGGATTAAAAGAAAAAACCTAGTAAGACAAAAGAATCTTACTAGGTCAACAGGGAATCTTTTCTAACAAAATCCTATAAAAATCTGGAAAAGAGGTCCACCCAGACTGAACTCGCCTTCTCATTTCCATGCTCGTGAAAAAAAGACCCGTTGGAGTCTTAATTCGCTTTCTTATTTTCAAGCTCATGAAAAAGAGGTCCACTGGACCCAACTCGCTCTCTCATTTCCATGCTCGTGAAAAAAAGACCCGTAAGGGTCTTTTCTTTAATCTTCGTTTACGAAAGGCATCAAAGCCATTACGCGAGCGCGTTTGATAGCTGTTGTTACTTTACGTTGGTTTTTAGCTGAAGTTCCTGTTACACGACGAGGAAGGATTTTCCCACGTTCTGAAACGAAACGGCTAAGAAGCTCAGTATCTTTGTAATCAACATATTCAATTTTGTTTGCTGCGATGTAATCAACTTTTTTACGGCGTTTGAATCCGCCACGACGTTGTTGAGCCATGTTTTTTCTCCTTTATAGTATTAATTGTCCATTAGAATGGTAAATCATCATCTGAAATGTCCAATGGATTTGTTGCTCCAAATGGATTTTCAGAACGTGAAAAGTCTGGTACTGGGTTTGCAGGTGCTGATTGACCAGCAGTTGGTGCAGAATAAGCGCCACCTGAATGTCCTTCACGCACTCCGCGACTTTCCAACATTTGGAAATTATCCGCCACGACTTCTGTTACGTAAACACGTTGTCCTTGCTGGTTATCGTAACTACGAGTCTGGATACGGCCTGTGATCCCGATAAGAGAGCCTTTTTTAGCCCAATTAGCAAGATTTTCAGCCTGTTGACGCCACATAACGACATTGATAAAATCAGCCTCACGTTCGCCATTTTGACTCTTAAATGTACGGTTTACTGCAAGAGTAAAAGTCGCAACTGCTACATTTGATGAGGTATAACGCAACTCAGCGTCACGCGTCATACGCCCTACAAGTACAACATTGTTAATCATAATCTACCTTCTTACGCGTCAAGTTTGACGATCATGTGACGAAGAATGTCAGCGTTGATTTTTGAAAGACGGTCAAACTCTTTAAGAGCTACGTCGTCGTTAGCTTCAACGTTAACGATGTGGTAAAGTCCTTCACGGAAATCTTGGATTTCGTATGCAAGACGACGTTTTTCCCAGTCTTTTGATTCAACAACAGTTGCACCGTTGTCAGTCAAGATAGAGTCAAAACGTGCTACCAAAGCGTTTTTCGCTTCTTCTTCAATGTTTGGACGAATGATATAAAGAATTTCGTATTTAGCCATTGATATGTTCCTCCTTTTGGTCTAATGACCCCCAGTCTTTGCAAGGGGTAAGTGAGGTTCGCTCACAATAAACCATTATACTAGAAAAACTGATAGATAGCAAGTAAAAAAGATAAAAGTGAAAAAATAACTTTATTACTTAGAGATAACATCCTCTTTGAGTTTCAAAGCTTCGGCCATCTCTTTCAAAATGAAAAATAGCAAAAAGCTGGCTAGTACTAAAATGAGCCCTAAGTAAAGGAAGGCTACTACAAATCCTAGATAATCAATCAACCATCCCGTCAGAGGAAAAATGATAATCATGCTTAGGCTGAACATCATAGAGTAGACACTTAGCATGGTTGCCCGTACCTCACTTGGGAGTCGCTTTTGTAAATCATTATCAAAAATCGGCTGAAAGAGAGCATATAAGGCGTTACTGATCAAATAAACCAAAATATAAATCAGTGGCGTACCAAAATAGGAAAGCAAATAAGTTCCTCCCGTCAAGAGTACAAGAATGGGAAAGAGCTTTAAGGCTGAATACTTCTTTCCAATCTTACTTGCTAGATAAACTGCCCAGATATTCAAAACACTGCCCATCAACATGACCATCGAAATCTGCCACCCTTCTAAGTCAGGCAATTGATTTTGATAGTAAAAATAAAACATGCACATCAGTGTCCCGATGATTTGGGAAAGAATCATCCAACTAAAAAGACTGGGATTTCTCCGCAACTCCTCTTTGACAGTCCAGATTATTTTTTTCATTGTCAAGCGCTCAGATTTTTGCGCTTTAACACTAGGCTCTTTTAGCATCCAAGTTAGGAAAAGAACGATTATAGAAGTAACAATCATGATATAGTAGGTCAAGTGCAATTGACCATGGACAAAAAATCCCGCTAAAACGGTCCCCAAAGACCGAGTCCCTTCTGCGACTCCTGACATAAAACTGGAGATAGACAAGTAGCGCTCTTTTAATCCAGCCTCCACAGCCGAATCATAAACCATGGCTGCACTCGTCCCCGAATCAAAATTATAAGACAAGGCACTCACCACCATAGCGAGTGCGTAAATCCAAAAATTACCTTGCCCTGCTAACATGAGAATAGACGAGGTAATCCCAGCTATTCGACTTAAATATAGATTGGTTTTATAGGAATAGCGGTCAGCTAACATTCCAGAGGGAATTTCACAAATGACACTGGTGGCATGAAAAATACTTTCCAATAAGCCAATCTGCCAAAGTGACATCCCATTTTGACTGAGAAATAGAATCCAAAAGCTGGTAATGCCCAGAAAGGCAAAAAATTCCACACCAGCCATGAGACCGATATTCTTCCGGTAATTTCGTTTAAACATGGTTTCTCCTTTAACAAGTGTATTTGTATCTTTGTGTTTGTCACTTGTTAAGCTGTGCTTTACATGTTTCCCACCTCTTCTTTCTTCTACTTTGAAAAAACGCCCTAAGGGCGTTTGGATTTATTTTATGGTTTGATACGGTGCAACATACGTGGGAATGGAATGGCTTCACGGATGTGTTTGGTTCCTGCTGCGAAGGTTACCATACGCTCGATACCAATCCCAAATCCTCCGTGTGGTACTGTACCGTATTTACGAAGGTCAAGGTAGAATTCGTATTCTGTACGATCCATACCAAGTTCTTCCATCTTAGCGACAAGGGCATCATAGTCTTCCTCACGCATAGAACCACCGATGATTTCTCCGTAACCTTCTGGTGCAAGCAAATCTGCACAAAGCACGCGCTCTGGATTTCCAGGAACTGGTTTCATGTAGAAGGCCTTGATAGCTGCTGGGTAGTTCATGACAAAGGTTGGTACACCAAAGTGGTTTGAAATCCAGGTTTCATGTGGTGAACCAAAATCATCTCCATGCTCCAAATGCTCATAGTCAGCATCTTCATCATTCTCATGCTCTTGCAAGAGGTCAATGGCTTGATCGTAAGTGATGCGTTTGAATGGCTCTGCAATGTAGCGTTTCAAAAGATCTGTATCACGTTCCAAGGTTTCCAAGGCTTGGGGAGCACGGTCAAGTACACCTTGAAGAAGGGCTTTTACGTAAGCTTCTTGCAAGTCAAGTGATTCATCGTGTGTCAGGTAGGAGTACTCAGCATCCATCATCCAGAACTCAGTCAAGTGACGGCGTGTTTTTGATTTTTCAGCACGGAATACTGGACCAAAGTCAAAGACACGGCCAAGAGCCATAGCACCTGCTTCTAGGTAAAGCTGACCTGATTGGCTCAAGTAGGCTGGAGTTCCAAAGTAGTCCGTTTCAAAGAGTTCTGTTGAGTCTTCTGCCGCATTTCCTGAAAGAATTGGGCTATCAAATTTCATGAAACCGTTCTTGTCAAAGAACTCATAAGTTGCATAAATGATCGCGTTACGGATTTGCATCACAGCCACTTGCTTACGAGAACGGAGCCACAAGTGACGGTTGTCCATCAAGAAGTCGGTTCCGTGTTCTTTTGGTGTGATAGGGTAGTCTTGAGATTCACCAATCACTTCGATGTCTGTAATATCCAACTCATAGCCAAACTTAGAACGTTCGTCTTCTTTGACAATCCCTGTCACATAAACAGAGGTTTCTTGGCTCAAGTGTTTGATCGTTTCAAATTTTTCAAGACCTACCTCTTCACCAAATTTTTCAATGAAGTTTGGTTTGAAGGCGACTCCTTGGAAAAAGGCTGTTCCGTCACGCAATTGCAAAAAAGCAATTTTCCCCTTTCCTGATTTGTTGGCAACCCAAGCTCCGATGGTCACTTCTTGACCAACGTAGTCTTTTACATCGATAATTGTTACACGTTTTGTCATAATCTATCTTCCTTTTTTCGTTTAACTTGTCCGAAGACATCATTACCCACTATTTTACCATAAATAGACTACGATAGCTAGGTTCGACCAGAGAAAATTCGCGAGATTTTCGTTACAAAAAATCTTCGCCAAAAAGGCGAAGATTTTGAGTTTTATTTTTCCATAAACTGATGCAAACGGCGAATAGCTTCTTTCAAAGTATCCAAGTCTGTGGCATAGCTGAGACGAACATTTTCTGGTGCTCCAAATCCAGCTCCTGTAATCAAGGCCAGTCCGACTTCTTCGAGAATAGCCGTTGCAAACTCTGTCACATCTGTATAACCCTTCATTTCCATCGCTTTTTTAACATTTGGGAAGAGATAGAAGGCTCCTTGGGGCTTGACAACTTCAAATCCTGGTACTTGGCACAAGAGTGGATAAATGGTATTCAAACGTTCTTCAAAGGCTTGACGCATGGTTTCAACAGAGTCTTGCGGTCCAGTTAGGGCTTCAATGGTAGCATATTGTGATACAGCAGTCAGGTTGGAGGTTGTTTGTCCTGTTAGCTTGCTCATGGCAGCGATAATTTCAGGATTTCCTACTGCATAACCTACCCGCCAACCAGTCATGGCATAAGCCTTAGATACTCCGTTGATAACGATGGTTTGCTTGCGAATGGCTTCTGATAGACTAGAGATTGGAACAAATTCATTTCCGTTATAGACCAGACGTCCGTAGATATCATCTGCTAGGATGAGGACATCATGTTCAACCGCCCAATTTCCGATAGCCAAGAGTTCCTCACGAGAGTAAATCATACCAGTCGGATTCGATGGCGAATTGAGAACTAAGACCTTGGTCTTATCTGTTCGGACTGCTTCTAGCTGCTCCACTGTTACTTTAAAGTGATTGTCTTCTTTGGCCTGGACAAAGACTGGCACTCCTTCTGCCATTTTGACTTGATCTCCATAGCTGACCCAGTATGGTGTAGGGATGATGACCTCATCACCTGGATTGACCACAGCCATAAAGAAGGTGTAGAGAGAGAACTTAGCACCAGTGGCAAAGGTAACCTCGTTAGCCGCTACGGAATACCCATAGTAGCGTTCAAAATAGGTATTAACCGCCGCTTTTAACTCTGGTAGGCCTGAAGCAGCTGTATAGAAGGAAGCACGTCCATCTCGAATCGCTTCTACCGCTGCCTCCTGAATGTTTTCAGGAGTATGAAAATCAGGCTGTCCCAAGGTTAAGAAAAGAACATCCTTTCCCTGAGCTTTTAATGCTTTGGCTCTTGCATCACTGGCTAGAGTGACGCTTTCTTCCATTTCTAGTACACGTTTGGATAGTTTCATATGCCCTCCTTATTGGATCACTGCTCCTGTTTCAAAGTCGACCAGATAGTACTGGTTTCCTGACTTAACTTCCCAAATCGGCTTGTCCTGATAACGACCAAAGGTGATCTTGTCAATGTCGCTAGCTCCTTTTTCTCTCGAAATCGTCGCTGCCTTGTCTTGAGAAATCCCCTTATCAAGCTGATAAACATAAATCTTATGGTCATTCTTTTCAATCAGTACGGCAATGGCCTCTTGCTTTTTATTATGCCCCAAAACGCTGTAATAACCTTCTAGCCCATTATAAAAATCAACCTGGTCTGCCTGTTCCAATTCTGCATACTGCTTGGCTAGTTTTTCTCCCTCAACTCTAGCATCTTGATAGGGTTTCATGCTGAGTGATATCAGATAAAGGAAGGAAGTCGTCATGACTAGTACTACCAAAGCAATGCCGATTCCATACTGTAAAAGTAGCTTGTTTTTTGCTTTTTTCTGTCTTAGTTTCACTCGTCTATTTTACCATCTCTCCTTCTTTATTACAAGTGAAGACAGGAACATTCTAAGATTCTTTTCCTATAAAATATAAGTTCTTGTTTTTCTCTCTCATTATTGATAAAATAGCCTTATGAAACAATATTTGAAAGAGAAAATTTCCGATAATCAACTAGACTTAAAAACGGCTATCGTCTTCAATAAAGCCATACGAACTTTTAAACCATATGAAGCAAATGCTGCCAAAGAACACGGGCTAACACCCACCCAATTTTCAGTTTTGGAAACCCTCTATAGCAAGGGGGAACTACGCATTCAGGATTTGATTGAAAAAATGCTAGCCACTTCTGGAAACATGACTGTTGTCATTCGAAATATGGTTCGAGATGGATGGATTTCTAGAACTTGCGACCCCAAGGATCGTCGCTCCTTTTTCCTGAAATTAACACCTGCAGGACGCAGAAAAATCGAAGAGGTTCTTCCTGACCATATCGATTCTATCGTAGAAGCACTCAGCATCTTGGAAGATGGCGAAAAGGAAGACTTAATCCGCATTTTAAAAAAATTTAAAAATTTGTGAGCAAAATTATTGCTAATTAGTATCATTTGTTGTAACATAGATGGTGACAAAAGGGCTCGCTCTTTGAATTTTAAACTAAAGGAGACACATCATGTCTAAAAAAGTACTATTTATCGTCGGTTCACTTCGCCAAGGTTCTTTCAACCACCAAATGGCCCTTGAAGCTGAAAAAGCACTTGCTGGAAAAGCAGAAGTTAGCTATCTTGATTACTCAGCTGTTCCTCTCTTCAGCCAAGATTTGGAAGTTCCAACTCATCCAGCTGTAGCTGCTGCTCGTGAAGCAGTCCTTGCTGCGGATGCTATCTGGTTCTTCTCTCCAGTCTACAACTTCTCTATCCCTGGAACAGTTAAGAACTTGCTTGACTGGCTCTCTCGTGCCATTGATTTGTCTGATACACGTGGTGCTTCTGCCCTCCAAGATAAGTTTGTTACTGTCTCATCTGTAGCCAATGCCGGTCACGATCAACTCTTTGCGATTTACAAAGACCTCTTGCCATTTATCCGTACACAAGTCGTTGGTGACTTTACAGCTGCTCGTGTCAATGACTCTGCTTGGGCAGACGGAAAATTGGTGTTAGAAGAAGCAACTGCTTCATCACTTGCAAAACAAGCTGACGACCTTCTTACAGCCATCAACTAATCAAACAAAAACCAGCTCATTCGAGCTGGTTTTATGCTTGTTTCACAAAGACGAGTTCTAAATCACTGGATAAATCAGGTTGGTAGTCAAAACCGGCGAAGCTAAGCTTACGAGCTTGCTCAACTGTTTGAACTTGTCCTTCTATCAAGGCGGTCAAAAAGGCCCCACGCGCTTTTTTTGAAATGGTTGAATGGATTTTCAACTGACCTGCCTTATCCTCCATAAATTTAAAAGTCACCATCTTTTCTCTAATTTCCTTCGAAAATACGGTTTCAAACTCTGATGATAGGAGTGAGAATAGCAAGTCCTCATCCTGAAGTGCCTCATCATAGGCTGACTTCCAATGAGTCTTTAGGGTTTTACCAGCTACTTTTAACTTCATCAAAAAGTCCAAACGGTGTGGAGCCATAGGCGACAAGGCGGGGACAACACCGTATAAAGCCGAGGTAATCAGGACATGATTTTCAAGATAGGTTTGTTCAGCCTCGGTTAACCCATCTCGTTTGATGTGACGATACATGAGACCATCGAAAAGTTTCAAGGCTGGATAATGTTTAGCCCTGTGATCTTTTAAAGCTTGAATATGGCCGTACTCTTCTTCTGCTTTCTCGGCAGATACCTTATAAAAAGTCTCTAATTCACTAGCTGAGTAGTGCGCCAATGAGTCAAGGACTGCCTGACTTTCTTCCCTCAAGGGAAGCGCTTCGATACAAGGATAGTTTGTGTTCATTTCTTTTGCTGTTGGGATTAAAATTTTCATATTGTTAGTGTAGCATATTTTTCAACCACGACCAAGAATTTCATCTTAAAAACCTCGGTTCATACCGAGGTTTGTCTGTTTATTTTGTCCATCCTAACCAGATAGCCGCGAGAACAAGGGCTGTGCCAGCTAAGCTTGTTAAGATAGATAAGAATTTATCTTTTTTCTCCTTGAACTGAGAAAACCTATTTTTATACTCAATGAAAATCAAAGAGCAAACTAGGAAGCTAGCCGCAGGCTGTACTTGAGTACGGCAAGGCGACGCTGACGTAGTTTGAATTTGATTTTCGAAGAGTATTATTGTACTTTAAAGGTCTTGAGATAGTTATCTTTTCCAACTTGACCTTCGAAGGTTTGGCCATTTTCGAGGTAAGGAAGGTCGTCTGACACGGAAGCCTTGACCTTATAAATCTTGCCATCAATTTTGAAGAAGTAGACAGTATCACCTTTGATGACAGCTGATTTAAGGTCTGAGACGATACCCTTGATGTTTTCTACCGTTTCATTATCCAGCTCGAGGTCGTTTTTATTGGCATACTTGCTGAGGAGTTCATCTACCGTAGTTGCTACGATAACGTTTTGGTACTCCACGGCATCGACCAATGCATACTCCTTGACCAAGCCTGCATTGTCCTTCAAGCCCATGATATAGAGTGGTTTGTCATTGAGATTGACAAGGATAGGGAAGGTAGCCTTGTAGGCCTTCTCTTGAACTGCTCCTTCTGCGGAAGCTCGGGCAGATTCTTCGGTTGCTGATGCTAGATTGTACTTGGTGATTTCACCAGTGCGCATATTTTCAAGGATAAACCCTAGATTACTTTCATCAGCGTTTGCAGAAGTCACCCCCGTGTAAAGATAAATATCATTTCCGATAGAAAGATAGTTATAGCCCTCCGTCGTTTGGGTAACATTTTTCTTAGAAATCAAGGCATTCCAGAAACCGTCTTTATACTTACCGTTGTAGTTGATTTGTTCGATGGTTTCTTCTGCTGGATAGACACGATCCACCCATTCTGGTACTTCATCCAAGCTGTATTCCTTGGTTTCTCCATTGGTGGCGTCTAAGATAATAACAGACGAAGGGCGAGGGACTCCTAGACCAAACTGTTTTTGATAAACGGTTGCTACATAGAAAGGATTGCCTTCATCATCCACCTCAAAGGATGGCGTTTTAAAAATCTTGGTTGGGTACTTGATTCGAAGATGACGTTTGACGTCTCGGTTAAAATACTCAGAGTCCGAATACTTCATCGGTGTTTTTAAATCTACCAATTCCGCATTTCCTGTCACCATATCAACCTTGATATACTCGCCAATCCCCTTGGACTGATTATTGAACCATTTAATCGGATCAGCATATTCCAAAGGTGTCACCCGATAGGGCTTGCCATCAACTGTCAGCTGGGTATAAGTATCTGCTGCTACGTACTGGGAGACCTTATCCGTCAGAGACCCCAGGTAACGGTCACCAATCTTTTCTGCAGTGCTCCGATCTAGGATTGGAACCTTACTGGTATCACTCTTAGGAAAATCTTTAAAGTCTTTTTCTGTGATGGACACCACATTAGCATAATTTTTTGCTTGGAAAAAGCTAGAAGTTACTAGGCTTACCAGACCAGCAAGGGCAAAGATAAGTCCCGCGGCCAGCAACAATCCTCCACCTAGTCTATTAAAATGAAGCCCTTCTAGATTGAGTTCGTTGGCAGGCTTGCCATGACGTACATGAACCGTCTTGAGAAGATTGATATCCCTTCGAAAACTAAACAAAATTCCCATCACCACCAAATGTCCGCATAGGAAAAAAATAAATTCCCAACTCGTAAGATTAAGTGGTGGTAAAAAGATATACCAGGTCGTTGCGATAAAAACAAGTTCAAAGAGTATGCGTTTCATCTGAGTTCCTCCTAAATAATTCGTCCTTCCAAATGATCCAGTTCATGTTGGCAGATCTGAGCTGGAAAACCTGTCAGTGTAATGGTCTGTTCCTGCCACTTGCTATCGCGATAGGAAACCGTAATCGTTTCATAGCGAGTCGTTGACCGTACCCCAGTCAAGGACAAACACCCTTCCTCTGTCTCGTAAGGATCTTCAGAGGAAAGGAGAATGGGGTTAAACATAACTATGGGAACCAAGCCAAGATTAAAGATAATCACCCGCTTCTGCACGCCAATCATATTAGCCGCCAGACCAACACAGGTCTCGCGATTGGCTAGCAGGGTATCCTGTAAATCTCTAACCAGATAAAGGTCTTCCTGACTTGCAGGTTTCGAAACTTGCGACAGGAATAAGACATCTCGGACAATTTTCTTTTCCATTTCTTTCGCTCCTTGCCATTTTACTTTATTATAGCATAAAAGTGGATAACTCCTAACTATTCTCCTCAAATGCAAAAAAAGCCATCCGAAGATGACTTTCTTTTTAAATCGCGTTCTTATCAAAACCAAGCTTGCGTTGAACAAACTTAACGATTTCGACAATGAGTATCATTGAGAAGCTTCCAGCCAGAACAATGGCCCATTGTGACAAGTCTAGTTTGGTTACGTGGAAGATGCTTTCTAATGGGTCGATAACAATAGTTGATGCTAGTAAAATAAATGAAACCAAGATTGACCAGTTGAAAGTTTTAGATTTAAATGGACCAACAGTCAAAATAGACTGGTAAACAGATTTTACATTGTAGGCATGGAAGAGCTGGATCAAACCAAGTGTTGCAAAGGCCATAGTAAGAGCATCTGCGTGGATAGCTTGATTGTCACCCACATGAACTGGGTAAAGAAGGGCAAGACCATAAACGGACAGAACAAGGGCGCCTTGAAGGAGACCTTGATAGATAATGGAACTCATGACCCCACCTGAGAAGAAGCTTGACTTGCGTCCACGTGGTTTGTGGGTCATAACACCTGGCTCAGCTGGCTCAACACCGAGAGCAATAGCTGGGAAGGTATCCGTTACCAGGTTAATCCACAAGAGATGAACTGGCTGTAGGACATCCCAACCAAACAAGGTTGACAGGAAGATGGTTAATACTTCAGCCGTATTGGCAGAAAGAAGGTACTGAATAGTCTTTTGAATGTTTGAGAAAACCTTACGTCCTTCCTCAACTGCGATGATAATGGTCGCAAAGTTGTCATCCGCAAGAATCATATCAGAAGCCCCCTTAGAAACCTCTGTACCAGTTATTCCCATACCGATACCGATATCAGCTGTTTTCAGAGCTGGCGCATCATTAACACCATCACCTGTCATGGCAACGACCTTACCTTGATTTTGCCAAGCTTTCACGATACGAACCTTGTGTTCTGGAGATACACGCGCATAAACAGAGTATTGACCAACGACTTTTTCAAATTCTTCATCAGAAAGTTCGTTCAATTCCGCACCTGTCAGAACATGGTCCGCCGTATCTTTTTCATCAATGATTCCCAGACGTTTGGCAATGGCTTCCGCTGTGTCTTGGTGGTCACCAGTGATCATGATTGGACGGATTCCTGCTTCCTTAGCGACACGAACGGCTTCTTCAGCCTCTGGACGCTCAGGGTCAATCATTCCAATCAAACCAGTGAAGATCAAGTTGTTTTCAAGTTCTTCAGAAGTCAGGTTTTCTGGAATGCTGTCAATAATCTTATAAGCACCTGCAAGGACACGCAAGGCTTGGTGAGCCATGTCAGAGTTGTTTGTATGGATTAATTCAGTGACTTTCTCATCGATCGGAGCAATATCTCCAGCCTTGTCACGAGCAACACAACGTTTCAAAAGTTGATCTGGAGCCCCTTTGACTGCCACTAGGAATTTCCCATCTGGCAATGGGTGAACCGTTGACATGAGTTTACGATCTGAGTCAAACGGCAATTCAGCTACACGAGGATATTTCTCTAAAAATCCTTTAACATCATAGCCCTTATCCAAGGCATACTGGATGAAGGCTGTTTCCGTTGGATCCCCGATCAGGTTTCCTTCTGCATCAATCTTAGTATCATTAGCCAAAACAACAGAACGAAGAAGAGGCATTTCGAGACCTAGTTCAATGTCATCAGCTGAATCATGTAGGACTGCATCATAGAAGACTTTCTCGACTGTCATCTTGTTCATGGTAAGCGTACCAGTCTTATCAGAAGCGATGATTTCAGTTGAACCAAGCGTTTCAACTGCTGGCAACTTACGAACGATAGAGTTTCGTTTTGCCAAAACTTGAGTACCAAGGGCAAGAACGATGGTCACGATAGCAGGAAGTCCTTCTGGGATGGCTGCAACAGCAAGCGCAACAGAAGTCATCAACTCACCAAGTGGATCTTTGCCTTGGATGAAGACTCCAACTACAAAAGTAACAAGGGCAATAACCAAAATTGCATAGGTTAAGACCTTAGAAAGGTTGTTCAAGTTTTGTTTGAGTGGTGTGTCTGTCTCATCAGCATCTTGGAGCATGCCAGCGATATGACCCACTTCAGTATACATACCTGTATTGACAACAACACCAAGACCACGACCATAAGTCACGTTTGAGTTTTGGAAGGCCATATTGACACGGTCACCAATACCAGCATCTGCAGCAAGCTCGACTGTCAAGTCTTTTTCGACTGGAACAGACTCACCTGTCAAAGCCGCTTCTTCGATTTTAAGAGAGTTGGCTTCTAGCAAACGTAGGTCTGCTGGTACCACATCACCAGCTTCAAGGGCAACGATATCTCCTGGCACCAATTCTTTGGAATCAATCTCTGCCATGTGCCCATCACGAATAACGCGAGCAGCTGGACTGGACATAGACTTGAGGGCCTCGATGGCTTCTTCTGCTTTTCCTTCTTGGTAAACACCAAAGGCAGCGTTGATGATAACCACGGCTAGGATAATGATGGCATCTGCGATATCTTCCCCACCAGAAGTTATGACTGATAAGATAGCTGCAGCAATTAGGATGATAATCATCAAATCCTTAAACTGTTCAATGAATTTAACCAAGAGAGATTTTTTCTCACCCTCTTCCAGTTCATTGCGTCCATATTCAGCTTGGCGTTTTTGCGCTTCGCTTGACGAAAGGCCTTGCTCAGTTGCTTCAACTGACTTCAAGACCTCTTCAGGACTTTGAGTATAAAACGCTTGGCGTTTTTGTTCTTTTGACATGTGTCTCCTCCTTGACATTGTGTGCAAAACAAGTTCTCTTTTTGTTTTATGACAAACAAAAAGAGACTTGTTAATCATAACAAGTCTCGCTGTTTAAGATAGGGCCGGAAAGCATACTTTGCAGTACACAATTCGGAATGACGACACTATCACAGGTTTCTGCCAGCTACTCCCTTGAGTAGTACTATTATACCAAATTTTGAAAAGTTTTCAATCATTAAAATTCGATAAAGGAGGACTAAATTTGAATTTTCCCGCAAAAACCAGTATAATGAAAGAATATTACTTATACTGAAAAGGAAGTTTGATGAAGCAATCAATCTCAAATCTCAAGTTAGCTGAGCGTGGTGCTATTGTCAGTATCTCGACCTACTTACTCTTATCAGCAGCTAAATTAGCAACTGGACATCTACTTCATTCATCCAGTTTGGTAGCGGATGGTTTCAACAACGTATCAGATATCATTGGAAATGTTGCTCTCTTGATCGGCATTCGAATGGCTCGCCAGCCTGCAGACCGTGACCACCGCTTTGGACACTGGAAGATTGAAGATTTAGCTAGTTTGATCACTTCCATCATCATGTTCTACGTTGGCTTTGATGTGCTTCGGGATACCATTCAGAAAATCCTCAGTCGGGAACAAACGATTATCGATCCTCTGGGAGCATTTCTAGGAATCATTTCTGCAGCGGTTATGTTTGTCGTTTATCTCTATAACACACGCCTCAGTAAGAAATCCAAATCCAAAGCTCTAAAGGCAGCAGCTAAAGATAATCTTTCCGATGCAGTCACCTCGCTTGGGACTTCCATTGCTATCCTAGCCAGCAGTTTTAATTATCCGATTGTGGATAAATTAGTCGCTATCATCATCACTTTCTTTATCTTAAAGACAGCCTATGATATCTTTATCGAGTCTTCCTTCAGTCTTTCAGATGGTTTTGATGACCGGCTACTAGAAGACTACCAAAAGGCTATCATGGAAATTCCAAAGATTAGTAAGGTCAAGTCCCAAAGAGGGCGTACCTACGGTAGCAACATCTACCTTGATATCACCTTAGAAATGAATCCCGACTTATCTGTCTATGAAAGTCATGAGATTGCAGACCAGGTCGAGTCTATGCTAGAAGAGCGTTTTGGAGTCTTTGATACCGACGTCCATATCGAGCCAGCGCCTATACCTGAAGACGAAATTTTAGACAATGTCTACAAAAAACTGCTCATGCGCGAGCAATTGATTGACCAAGGAAACCAACTAGAAGAACTCCTTGCTGAGGACTTTCGCTATATCCGTCAAGATGGAGAGCAGATGGATAAAGAGGCCTATAAGGCTGAAAAAGAACTTAAAGCTGCAATTAAGGACATTCAGATTACCTCCATTAGTCAGAAAACCAAGCTCATTTGCTATAAGCTAGATGGCATCGTCCACACCAGTATCTGGCGTCGCCATGAGACTTGGCAAAATATCTTTCATCAAGAGACTAAAAAAGAAGAATAGAAAACTCCTGTCGTAATGACAGGAGTTTTCTATTCACCTAACTATCAAAGTCACTTAGGTATTCATAGCGTTCGTATTTTTCAAGGAGTTCTTCATTTTTCTCATCGAGCTCTTTCTGAAGCGTCGCTAGTTTGCCAAAGTCAGAACCATTTGCCTGCATCTCTTCTTCAATAGCAGCGATACAATTTTCCAAGGTTTCAATATCCCCTTCAATGCTTACCCACTCCTGCTTTTCTTGGTAGGTCATACGTTTCTTGTCTTCACGTACCTTGACCACTTTCTCCTTTTCGGCCTTTTGCACTTGATTGGCCATCTCTGTTTCAAAGGCTTTTTCATCAATATAGTCGGTATAATGACCAAAGAAAGTACGGATACTTCCATTCTCAAAGGCGAGAATCTTGGTCGCTACCTTATCCAAGAAATAGCGGTCATGGCTGACTGTCAAGACTGGTCCGGCAAAGCCTTGCAAGAAATTCTCCAAGACTGTCAAAGTCGCAATGTCTAGGTCATTGGTCGGCTCGTCCAAGAGGAGAACATTTGGTTTCTCCAGGAGAAGTTTGAGGAGATAAAGACGTTTTTTCTCGCCACCAGACAATTTCTCAATCAAGGTTCCATGCGTCGAACGTGGGAAGAGGAACTGCTCCAGCAACTCTGCAATGGAAGTCGTGGAACCACCACTGGTCTTAACCTCTTCTGCTACTTCCTGCAGGTAATTGATGACCCGTTTGCTTTCATCCAAGCCTTCGATTTGTTGAGAGAAATAGGCGATGCGAACAGTTTCCCCTCTCACAACTTGTCCTTCAGTTGGCTCAAGACTTCCTGCAATCAAGTTGAGTAGGGTTGATTTCCCAACACCGTTGTCCCCAACGATACCGATACGGTCTTTAGCTTGCACCAAGAGATTAAAATCTTGCAATATTGGCTTATTCTCATAAGCAAAGGAAACATTCTGAAACTCGATGACTTTCTTCCCAATCCGACTGGTCTCAAAATTCATGCTCAAGTCTGTCTCAGCAACGCCACCTGAAACTTCCTTTTTCAGGTCATGGAAACGATTAATACGAGCCTGCTGCTTGGTCGCACGCGCCTGCGGTTGTCTGCGCATCCAGGCCAATTCTTGCTTATAAAGTTGTTCCTTTTTATGGAGAAGGGCCGCATCACGCTCATCCTGTTCCGCCTTGAGGCGAACATAGTCCTGATAATTCCCCTGATACTCGGTCAAGCCTGCTCGGTCCAACTCGAAAATCCGCGTTGACAGCGCATCTAGGAAATAACGATCGTGGGTGATAAAGAGAACGGTCTTCTTGGAATTTTTCAAAAAGAGGGTTAGCCACTCAATGGTCGCAATGTCCAGATGGTTGGTCGGCTCGTCCAGAAGCAAGAGGTCGTGGTTTCCTAGGAGAACTTGCGCCAACTGGACCCGTCTTCTCAGACCACCTGACAGTTCCCCAACTGGAGTGGACAAGTCCTGAATACCCAGCTTGCTGAGAACCGTCTTGACCTGGCTTTCAATTTCCCAGGCTTGGAGAGAATCCATCTCTGCCATGACCCGTTCCAAACGACCCTGCTTGTCCTCGCTGTAGTTGAGCATGATCAACTCATACTCACGAATGAGCTGAATTTCCTTGAGGTCGCTGGAGAGAACCGTATCCAAGACCGTCTTGTTATCATCAAAATCAGGATCCTGTGTCAAGTAGCCAATCTTGTAGTCATTCTTAGCTGAAAAAGGACTGACATCCCCATCAAAGCCAGAAACACCAGAAAGGACGTCTAAAAGGGTGGTCTTACCAGTCCCATTGACACCTATCAGACCGATTCTGTCCAAGTCATGGATGATAAAAGAAATATCCTTAAAAACGGTCTTGTCACCAACGGATTTGCTTAGTTTTTCAACGATAAAATCACTCATTTTTTCTCCCTCAGGTAAGCATGGATTGCTTGACGATCATTTTCCAATTCTCCATCGACAATGGCAAACTCAATCTCTGTTAAAATCTCTCCCAAGTCTGGTCCTGGCTGGTAACCATATTCCTTAATCAAAATTCCACCGTTAATCTGAATTTCTTTCTTGTCATGAATGGTCAAACTCTGGTAAGTTTCTGTGATGGCTTGTGGATTGACTTCTTTTCCTTGGGCCTGACGAAGATTTTCAGCCTGTAAAAGTAAATCCAAGTCAAAGCGATAACAATCACGCTTGCTCAGCTCTCCTTCTTCTCGCAAAGCCAAAATGGTCAGCAAATCCTGAACCTGCTTGGCAAACTGGCGTGAGGTTTTCCATGCCTTCAAAAATGGCTGTGCATCTTTAATCTCCAAAGCCCACAACAGAGCCGCCCAAGCTTGTTCGGAGGATTCAAAAGTGAAATCATTCTCCAAATCAAACAGTTTGTTGAGCTTGTCCCGGCTTCCTGCCATGTCTGGAAGATAGTCATAAGCTCGACTCTCAATCATGGAAGACAGACCCACTCGCCAAAAAGGTGCCCGCAAGAGTTTATCAAACTCAACGAAGGTGCGCTCTACAGAAATTTTCTCCAAAAGCGACGTCAAAGTCTTCATCGCCTCAAAAGTTTCTGACTCAACTTTAAAACCGAGACTGGCCTGAAAACGGAAACCACGCATAATCCGCAGAGCATCCTCGTTAAAACGCTCACTAGCTACTCCAACTGCTCGCAAGACTTGGTTTTCCAAATCTTCTAAACCATGGAACAAGTCAATGATTTCGCCTGTCTCATCCAAGGCAAAGGCGTTGACTGTAAAATCACGGCGCTTGAGGTCCTCTTCTAGCGAACGCACAAAGGAAACCGCGCTGGGCCTGCGATAGTCCACATAGACATCTTCGGTCCGAAAGGTGGTTACCTCATACTCCTCGTCCCCTTCTAAAACTAAGACGGTTCCGTGCTCGATTCCAATATCAGCTGTTCGTGGAAAAATCTGCTTGGTCTCCTCTGGATAGGAAGAAGTCGCGATATCCACATCATGGATGGGACGATTGAGGAGGGCATCTCTGACGGAGCCCCCAACAAAATAGGCCTCAAAGCCTGCTTCTTTAATTTTTTCTAATACTGGTAAAGCCTTCTGAAATTCAGAAGGCATTTGCGTTAATCTCATAATAAGTGTTCTAATCCATAGACAAGCTCATGACGCTTGACAACTTCTTTAATTCCCAAATTGACCCCTGTCATGAAGGAGCTGCGATCATAGGAGTCATGCCGGAGAGTCAATCCTTCTCCCTGATTTCCAAAGATGACTTCCTGATGGGCTACCAAGCCTGGTAGACGGACCGAGTGGATGCGCATGCCATCAAAGTCAGCACCGCGAGCACCTGCAATCAATTCTTCCTCATCAGGCGCACCTTGCTGAATAGACTCTCGAACTTCCGCCATTAACTCAGCCGTTTTAATGGCTGTTCCGCTCGGAGCATCTTTTTTCTTGTCATGATGGAGCTCGATAATCTCTACATTTGGGAAATATTTGGCAGCCTGCGCCGCAAATTGCATAAGCAAGACAGCTCCCAAGGCAAAGTTAGGAGCAATCAAGCCACCCAAATCTTGTTCACGGGAAAATGCTTTTAGTTCTGCAATTTCGTCACTAGTGAATCCTGTTGTTCCAACTACTGGAGCAAAGCCATTTTCAAGAGCAAAGCGTGTATTTTCGTAGGCAACGGCTGGTGTAGTAAAGTCTACCCAGACATCCGCTTCAAACCCGGCTAAATCAGCCTTATCATTAAAGACAGGAATCCCTTGCCATTCTGACTCAGACTCAAAAGGATCCAAAACTGCGACCAAGTCCAAGTCTGGATCAGCCAAGACCATCTGACAAGCAGCTTGGCCCATCTTTCCCTTAAACCCGGCAATAATTACTCGAATACTCATCACTACTCCTGACTAAGATACAAAGGACGTTAGCTGCCCATGAAAAATAGGGAATGGCGCTGACTTTCCATGAAAGGCAAGACAGGCATCTTTTTTCAAGAGGCAGGTAGGCCGTGTTCAATTGCTAAGATACAAAGCTTGTAAAAACAATTTAGACGATTGGTGTATAGCTCAAGGCGATACTACCTTCTCCAAGGTGGGTCCCAATGACACTACCAAAGGTTTCAATTGGAATTTCAGCAGTCACACCACTCTCCATCAAAAGCTGACGTAAATCCGCTGCCTTTTGAGGAGCGTTCCCATGGATGACTGTTATACGGTAGTTCCCATCTTTTGTCAACTCCTTGATGATTTCCACCAAACGTTTAATTGCTTTCTTTTCTGTACGAACTTTTTCGTAAACTTCAATCACACCTTGGTCATTGAAATAAAGAATAGGCTTGATACTGAGGAGATTCCCTAAGATGGCTGCCCCATTTGACAAACGTCCTCCTTTAACCAAGTGGTCGAGGTCATCTACTATGATAAAGGCTGAATTATCAGCAATTTGAATCCCCAACTTCTCCTGAATCTGGGCAAAATCATCGCCTTGTTCTGCCCATTCAAAGGCACTCTCTACCATAAATCCTAGAGGGGAACTTGTGATATGGGTATCTGGAAAGGCAATGGTCAAGTCATCATACTCATCCAACATGTATTGGATGTTCTGATAAAAGCCTGAAATTCCTGACGAAAGAAAGAGTCCCAAGACATGGGTATAGCCTTCATCTTTCAAGGAACTTAGAATCTCATCCAATTTGGCAATACTCGGTTGACTAGTTTTAGGCAATTCTGCAGACTGAGCCATTTTTTGATAAAATTCCTCAGCAGTTAGATTGACACCTTCAACATACTCCTCTCCATCAATATTGACAGGAATATCCAAGATAAAAAGATTCTCTCTTTGCAGCGTCTTCTCCTCTAAATAGGCTGAAGAATCTGTAATGACAGCTAATTTCATGACTAAAACTCCAAATTGATCCCTGGAAGATCCAAGGCGATTTCTGTTACTTCATACGTCAAACGATTGAGCATGTTCAAACATGGACGTGCCAAGGTTTCGACTTCTTCTTGGTTAAATTCGCTTGGTTCGTTGACAATACGACCTTCCACATGGTTAACTTGGGAAATCGTTCCGCTGATGACAAATTTGTCAAAGACAATCATGAAGCTCAAGATAACGACAAGCGAAGTCACTTGATTTTCTTGGTCATGTTGGAGCAACTGAAAGTTCACGTCTACCTTGGTTTCAGGAGCTCCATTTTCATTTTCCCATTCAAAGTTACGAGCATCAAAGTGATACTGGCTAACAAATTCTTGTTCTCGTTTAAGATTCATTTTTCTCTCCCATTGCTACAATTTACTATGCAATTGTACCACATTTTTATCATTTCATCTAGTTTTCTAGGCTTTAGTCAATTCCGATTTCATCTTTAACAACAGCAGCAATCGTATCTACGTAGTAGTTCACTTCTTCTGTTGTTGGCGCTTCTGCCATGACACGCAAGAGGGGTTCTGTTCCGCTTGGGCGGACAAGGATACGACCGTTCCCTGCCATCTCTTCTTCCATCTTTTCGATGATTGTCTTGATGGCTGGTACTTCCATGGCTTTCTCTTTCATGGCATTTTCCACTCGGATATTGACCAGTTTTTGTGGGTAAATCGTCACTTCTGATGCTAGTTGAGACAAGCTCTTGCCTGTTTCTTTCATGATTTTAGTCAATTGAACAGCTGATAATTGACCATCACCAGTTGTATTGTAGTCCATCAAGATAACGTGACCAGACTGTTCACCACCAAGGTTGTAGCCTGATTTTCTCATTTCTTCAACGACATAGCGGTCTCCAACAGCAGTCACTGCCTTGTTAATACCAGCACTCTCCAAGGCCTTATGGAAGCCAAGGTTAGACATAACCGTTGTCACGATGGTGTTTTGAGCCAACTGGCCTTTTTCAGAAAGGTATTTTCCGATGATGTACATGATCTTATCACCATCGACGATGTCGCCATTTTCATCAACAGCAATCAAACGGTCACTATCTCCGTCAAAGGCCAAACCAATAGCTGACTGGCTTTCTTTGACCACTTCTTGAAGAGCTTCTGGATGTGTAGAACCCACATTCAAGTTGATATTAAGACCATCTGGTGTTTCGCCAATAACTGTCAACTGGGCACCTAGATCAGCGAAAATCTGACGGGCACTTGTAGCTGCTGCACCATTGGCTGTATCCAAGGCAACTTTCATTCCCTCAAGAGGAGTTCCAGTTGAAACAAGGTAGCCTTCATACTTACGCAAACCTTCTGGATAGTCCACCAAGGTTCCCAAGCCCTCTGCACTCGGACGAGGAAGTGTGTCTTCGGCAGCGTCCAACAAGGCTTCGATTTCTGCTTCTTTTTCGTCATCAAGTTTGAATCCATCCCCACCAAAGAACTTAATTCCATTATCAAGGGCTGGGTTGTGACTCGCTGAAATCATGACACCCGCACTAGCTCCCTCAGTTTTAACCAAATAAGCTACTGCTGGTGTTGCAAGGACACCAAGTTTGTAGACGTGAATCCCTACTGATAGAAGACCTGCCACCAAGGCAGATTCTAGCATTTCTCCTGAGATACGTGTATCACGTCCTACAAAGACTTTAGGGGCTTCTGTTTCGTGTTGGCTAAGAACATAACCACCAAAACGTCCCAGTTTAAAGGCCAATTCTGGCGTCAATTCTACGTTTGCTTCTCCACGGACTCCATCGGTCCCAAAATATTTACCCATTTTATTTATCATCCTTTTCTATTATTTATTATTGTTTAGACGAATCTGATTTTGTTTCTGAACTCGTTGAAGACGAACTGCCTTCTGAGGAACTTGTTGACGAGTTACTTGAACTAGACGTTGCTGTTTTTGTTGTAATTTTCATAGTTGTGTCAAACGGCATAATGACGCTTGGTAAGACATTTCCATTTTTATCGACTGCTTGTAGAGGAACAGAGGACGAGTAGTTTCTAGTTATCCGTTCACTCGTCGGTAAGATGGCAATGACACGATCTACTTTGGAGAGGGTTTCCTCATCACTAATAACCGTTACTTTTTCATCTGATACAGTAACTGTATCGATTTTCACGCGAGAATCAATCTGACTAGGATCAATCTCCGGCACAACAATGACATTGTCCCGTTTTGCTTTTTTACCAACCTTCACTGTTATCTTTTGCGGTGTCGCAACAGCCGTCAAACCACTCGGTAAATTTTCAATAGTCAGAGGAACTTCGATGGTTCCTACACTAGCATCAGAAAGATCAGCCGTCACCTTAAATTTGCGGGTACTTTCCTGCATCTCACTCGCCAAAGCAACTCTGTTTGACCCTGTTAGAAAGACCGTCACTTCAGATGTAAAACCACTGATAAAATACTGATCACTGTCATACTGAATATCAATTGGGACATTAAGAACTGTGTTTGTATAAGTCTCCGTTCGCACCTGTCTGGCACTGTTGCTATTCTGATAGTTTGTCAATGTTGCATAGATAAAGAGAATGCAGGCGAAAAAGAAGGAAGAAATGATGTATAAACTATTTTTTCTCATGTTTCAATCCTCCTAGCAAGCGCTCTTTCAGACCTTGCTTTTTCTCTGACTTTGGAAGTAAGATTCTTCTCAATTCAGATTCAAACTCTTCCAAGGTCAAATCGTGCTTAAAGACTCCATTATAGGTGATGGAGATTCCACCCGTTTCTTCCGAAACCACAAAGGTAAGAGCATCTGACACTTCCGACAAACCAATCGCCGCCCTGTGACGCGTTCCAAACTCCTTGGAAATCCCGGTATCTTCAGTCAAGGGTAGATAGGCTGAAGTTACAGCAATTCGGTCTTCCTTGATAATGACAGCACCATCATGCAAGGGAGTGTTGGGAATGAAAATATTGATAAGCAATTCAGCCGAAATTTTAGCATCTAAAGGGATCCCTGTCGAGATGTATTCCTGCAAGGTTCTTACTCGCTGAACCACTACAAGCGCCCCAATCTTACGAGGACTCATGTATTCAACTGATTTCACAAATGAACGAACCATCTGCTCTTCCGCACTAATAGGGGCATTGGAGAAGAAATCAGTAGCCCGGCCCAATCGCTCCAAACCAGTCCGAATCTCTGGTGAAAAGATAACCACCGCTGCAATCACCCCGTAGGTGATGATCTGATTGATCAACCAGGAAATAGTCGTTAAACCAATCATATTGGAAAGAATCTGGGCTAGAATAAAAACTAAGACCCCACGGACCAATATCATAATCTTGGTGCCTGCAATAGCTTTAGTAAAATGATATAAAATATAAGTCACAATGAGAATATCAATCAGATTGGTGACTATACTCCAAGGACTTGAAAACAAACTCGTCCAGTATTGTAAATTGGATAATTGTTGAAAATTCATCCTTGGCCTCCTCCCTGTCAAAACACTTTACTCATCATTATACCATTTTCTGCTCATTTTTTCCCCATCCTACTTCATTTTAAATTAAGCAAAATTATGATACAATAAACTGACTAGAAAAAACGAAGGAGAAATCATGTCTCAACTCTATGATATTACCATTGTAGGGGGCGGTCCTGTCGGCCTCTTTGCTGCCTTTTACGCCCACCTACGCCAAGCCAAAGTCCAAATCATCGACTCTCTTCCCCAACTCGGTGGTCAACCAGCCATCCTCTACCCTGAAAAGCAAATCCTTGACGTGCCAGGTTTTCCAAACTTAACTGGGGAAGAGCTGACCAATCGCTTGATTGAACAGCTAAACGGCTTTGATACCCCTATTCATCTCAATGAAACCGTTCTTGAAATTAATAAACAAGATCAAGGATTTACCATTACAACCAACAAGGGAAGTCACCTGACTAAAACCGTTATCATTGCTATGGGTGGTGGCGCCTTCAAGCCACGTCCGCTCGAATTAGATGGCGTTGAAAACTATGAAAATATCCACTACCACGTTTCCAATATCCAACAATACGCTGGCAAGAAAGTAACCATCCTTGGTGGGGGAGACTCAGCTGTGGACTGGGCTCTAGCTTTTGAAAAAATTGCGCCAACTACCCTTGTTCACCGTCGAGATAACTTCCGCGCCTTGGAACACAGTGTGCAAGCCCTGCAAGAATCATCTGTAACCATCAAGACACCGTTCGTTCCTAGCCAACTTATCGGAGATGGAAAAACACTCGACAAACTAGAAATCACCAAAGTCAAATCGGATGAAGCAGAAACGATTGACTTAGACCACCTCTTTGTCAATTACGGCTTCAAGTCTTCTGTCGGAAATCTAAAAAAATGGGGTCTGGATCTCAACCGACACAAGATTATCGTCAACAGCAAACAGGAATCTAGCCAAGTAGGTATCTATGCTATCGGCGACTGCTGTTACTATGAAGGAAAAATTGATTTGATCGCGACAGGACTGGGTGAAGCGCCAACAGCTGTTAACAATGCTATCAACTACATCGACCCAGACCAAAAAGTGCAACCAAAACACTCAACAAGTTTATAAGAAAAGAACCACGGATTGAACAATCCGTGGTTTTATAGTTCATCAGCAATCTTGTTTATTTTTCTAAGTCTGTGGTTGACACCACTTTTGGTTAGGGGATTGCTCAGGCTATCTGCCAACTGCTGGATAGAGTAGTCTGGATGCTGAATCCGCAACTGCGCTACCTCCTGCAAATCCACGGGTAAATTTTCCAAACCCATTCTATCTTTGATTTTACTGATATTATTAATGGTCTTCATACTAGCAGAAACCGTTCGAGCGATATTAGCTGTCTCGACATTATTAGCCCGATTGAGATCGTTACGAGTTTCACGCAAAATCTTGACGCGCTCAAAATTATCACGCGCCTGCATGGCCCCAATCACAATCAAGAAATCCATAATGTCTTCTGCCCGCTGGAGATAGGTAACTGCACCTTTCTTTCGCTCAATAACCTTAGCGTCCAGCAAAAACTGCTGGAGGAGAGAGGCCAATCCTTGTGCATGGTCCAGATAAACGGAACTAATCTCCAACTGATACTTACCAGACTCCGGATCTCGGATGCTACCATTTGCCAGAAAGGCCCCACATAAGTAAGCACGACCAGCTTCTTCATCTGCTAAGATATCGGGATCAATACCCGTCTCCAAACCAAAGAAGGAATCCGCAAGCCGCAAATCAGCCAAAAGCTCCTGCACCCTCTCATCGGTATAGACCGTGTAGACACGATTCTTGCGAAGATTGCTTCTCTGATGGTGATGAATTTCTGACTTGATGTCATAAAAATGGAGAAAAGACTCATAAAGATGACGAGCTAACTTGGCATTTTCGGTCACGACGGACAAGGTCAGGCCTGAAGTAGAGAGACCGATACTGCCAGACATCTTGATGATGGCAGACAATTCATGACGACTGAGATGGTGCTGACCAAGAATTTCTTCTTTTACTGCAACTGTAAAACTCATTTTCTCACCTGTATAATGCGCATCAATTCGTCTACAATCAAATCGCCATCATGGAAGGCTCCTCCATTTTCCAAACGAAGGAAGTTGGATGAAATCACACGAGGAACCTGCTTGCAAAGACCAGCAAAATCATGCTCTACCTGAACCAAATACTCATCAAAACGGTTGGTATCCATGTATTCTCTAGGAACCTTTTCGATATTGACCAAGACCGTATCGATAAAAGGCCGACCTAAGTGTCGATGGAGGACTTCCACGTGGTCACTGTCTGAAAAGTACTCTGTTTCCCCACGCTGGGTCATGATATTGCAGACATAGGCGATCTCAGCCTTAGTCTCCAAGAGAGCCTGTCCAATCTCCTCAATAACAATATTCGGCAAAATCGATGTAAAGAGGGAACCAGGCCCCAAGACGATCATGTCACTCTCGAGAATGGTATTGACTACTCGACGGCTGGCTTGGGGTGTTTCATCATCCAAGGTATTGGTCACATAGACATGGTCGATCATACCTGGATGGTCTGCAATGTGGCTCTCACCTGCCACCTCAGAACCGTCTTTAAAGACTGCATGCAGTGTCAGAGGCTGATCGCTCGATGGGTAAATTTTTCCTGTTGTGTGGAAAAAGAGACTTAGCAGCTGCATGGCATTATAAGTGGACCCTTGCATTTCAGAAAGCCCTGCTATAATGATATTTCCTAGAGGATGACCCGCAAAAGCTCCAGCCTCTTCTGAGAAACGGTACTGAAAAACCTTCTCATAAAACTTAGGCATATCCGACATGGCTACCAGAACATTGCGAAGATCGCCTGGTGGTGTCAGCTGTTGGATATTCTTTCTTAGTTCACCAGAAGAGCCACCATCATCAGCTACCGTTACGATGGCTGCGATATCAACATCCTTTTCTCGCAAGCTTTTCAAAATGACGGGGATACCTGTTCCTCCACCAATTACCGTTATCTTTGGTTTTCTCATGAACGGTTTACCGTTTCCTTTCTTCTGTCTTTATCACGATGGCTTTCATTGACAGGCCAATTTTTAGCAAGGTCCTCAGCTATGCGCTTGGCAAAGGCTACACTACGGTGTTGTCCACCTGTACATCCTACTGCAATGGTCAAGACGGACTTGCCTTCTTTTTTGTAACTTGGCAAAATGGGCTCAATCAAGGCGAGTAAGTGCTGATAAAAACTTTCAGACTCTTCATGATTCATCACATAGTCATAAACTGCTTGATCCTCACCTGTCTGATTGCGAAGTTCAGGGAGGTAGTATGGATTTGGCAAGAAACGGACATCAAAGACCAAGTCTGCATCGATAGGGATACCATACTTGAATCCAAAAGACATGACTTCGATACGGAAAGACTGGGCCTGTTCTTGATCTGAAAATTGCTCTGCAATGGTTTTACGAAGCTCACGCGGAGTGAGTTCGGTCGTATCCACCACATTTTGGCTCATGTTTTTCAAAGGTGCCAAGAGTTCGCGTTCCAGCTTGATGCCATCTAAAATCCGACCATCTGCAGCTAGAGGGTGACTTCGTCTAGTTTCCTTATAGCGTGCCACCAATTCCTTATCTGCTGCGTCTAAAAAGAGAATTTTGAAGTCCAAATCGTCTTGGTTTTCCAATTCATCCAAAACAGCCTGAATCTCTGAAAAGAAAGAACGGCTCCGCATATCGACTACTAGGGCTAACTTATGGTCATCATCCTTGGTCTCAACCAACTGCAAAAACTTTGGCAAGAGGGCTGGTGGCATATTGTCAATAGTGAAATATCCCAAATCCTCGAAGGACTGAATGGCTACCGTTTTCCCTGCGCCACTCATCCCTGTCACAATCACCAGGTGAAGTTGTTTCTTTGTCATCTATCTCTCCTTATATCAAAAAAAGTTTGGCAGAGCCAAACTTCAACTAGCTTATCCAATCTCTGCAATCACTTCAATTTCGACTTTTACATCACGAGGAAGACGTGCAACCTCTACAGCTGAACGAGCTGGAAATTCCTCTTTAAAGGCAGTCTGGTAAACCTCGTTAAAAGGAACAAAGTCATTCATATCGCTCAAGAAGCAAGTTGTTTTGACAACATGGTCAAAGTCTGTTCCTGCTTCAGCCAAAATAGCACCGATATTTTTCAAGACTTGTTCTGTCTGTTCTTGGATCGTTTCTCCTACAATTTCTCCAGTTTCAGGAGATAGGGGAACTTGACCGCTAGCAAACAAAAGATTGCCAACGATTTTTCCTTGAACATATGGTCCGATAGCTTTTGGAGCTTTGTCTGTATGAATTGTTTTTGCCATTTCTTTCCCTCACAATTTTTCTAATATTGCATCCCAAGCCTGATCCATCCCTGTCTTGCTGACAGATGAAAAGAGGATGAAGTCGTCACTTGGGTCAAAGTTTAATTTCTTTTTGATTGCTGATTCGTGCTTGTTCCACTTACCGCGAGGAATCTTGTCCGCCTTGGTCGCAACGATGATAACCGGAATCTCATAATACTTGAGAAATTCGTACATCTGCACATCATCTGCTGACGGGTCATGACGAAAATCCACCAGACTGACCACGGCACGGAGATTTTCCCTAGTCGTCAGGTACTCCTCAATCATGCGCCCCCACTTTTCACGTTCCTTTTTGGAAACGCGGGCATAGCCATAACCTGGTACATCCACAAAACGCATCTTGTCATCAATATTAAAGAAGTTGAGCAGCTGGGTTTTACCAGGTTTCCCCGATGTACGAGCAAGATTTTTGCGGTTCAACATGGTGTTGATAAAGCTAGATTTACCAACATTTGAACGTCCTGCTAGAGCAATCTCTGGCAGTTCATCCTGCGGATAGTGGGATTTATTAGCCGCACTGAGCAAGATTTCAGCATTGTGTGTATTAAGTTCCATAGTCACCTCTAGGCTGTTTCTAGGATGGGTTTTTCCGTTCCATCGACAGCTTCTTTCGTGATGCGAACCAATTTCACATTTTCCTGACTCGGTACTTCAAACATAACATCTAGCATGGTTTCTTCAATGATTGAGCGAAGACCACGCGCACCCGTTTTGCGTTCGATGGCTTTATTAGCGATTTCTTGAAGGGCTTCATCGTCAAATTCCAATTCAACATCATCATAAGAAAGCAAGGTTTGGTATTGTTTGACCAAGGCATTTCTTGGCTCTTTCAAGATGCGAACCAAGTCATCAACCGTCAATTGCTCAAGAGCTGCAAAGACAGGCAAGCGTCCAATCAACTCAGGGATAATACCAAATTTTTGAATGTCTTCTGCGATGATTTCTTGCATGTAGGAGCTATTTTCGTCAATCGCCTTGTTATTTTGGCCAAAACCGATGACTTTTTCTCCCAGACGTTGTTTCACAATTTCTTCGATGCCATCAAAAGCACCACCCACGATAAAGAGGATATTTTTAGTATCCACCTGAATCATCTCTTGTTGTGGATGTTTGCGTCCTCCTTGAGGTGGCACGCTAGCGACAGTTCCCTCGATAATCTTGAGAAGGGCTTGTTGTACCCCTTCGCCCGAAACGTCACGTGTGATAGACACATTCTCGCTCTTCTTGGCAATTTTGTCAATTTCATCCACGTAGATAATCCCACGTTCTGCACGTTCGATGTTAAAGTCAGCAGCCTGCAAAAGTTTGAGGAGGATATTTTCCACGTCCTCACCCACATAACCAGCCTCAGTCAGAGCTGTCGCATCTGCAATAGCGAAAGGCACGTTCAAGCTCTTAGCCAAGGTCTGAGCCAAGAAAGTTTTCCCTGAACCAGTTGGGCCAATCATCAGGATATTTGACTTCTGCAAATCCACATCTTCTGACTCTTCACGCGTATCGTGGAAATTGATGCGTTTATAGTGATTGTATACAGCCACTGCCAAGGCACGTTTGGCACGATCTTGACCAATCACATAGTGGTTCAAGATATTGAGGAGCTCGATTGGTTTTGGCACTTCAGACAAGTCTGCCAAAACTTCTTCGGCCAACTCCTCCCGAATGATTTCCTGGGCCAACTCCACACATTCATTACAGATAAAAGCGTTGTTCCCAGCGATTATTTTCTTTACTTCTTCTTGGCTTTTGCCACAAAATGAGCAATAAACCATCATATCATTTTTCCTATTTGTAGGCATGATTTCCTTCCATTCTAATTTATCATTCTATCTAAAATAAGTTCATGTAAAAAGCATGAATACTGTTTACCAGATTGGTAAAGGCATTCAACCAGAGTAAGGCAGACAGTCCATAGCGCTTCTTACGAAAAGCCTGTGCTCCAGTCAAGATACAGATTACACACAAAAAAGCTGTGAAAAATCCAAATATACTGCGCTCCATTAGACTTCCTTTCTATCTCGGTATTCGATGGTAAAATCATAGTCGTTTTTCTCATCTCGGGTGTAAGATTTGCTTGCGACCGTCTCAAAACGAGACAAGTCAAACGCCTCAGGGAAATAGGTATCTCCCTCTATCTGAGCATGAATCTGTGTCACGATGATTTCATCTAAATAAGGCTCAAAAGCCTGAAAAATCTGTTTTCCGCCAATGATATAGAGATTTTTTTCTTGACTCTGATACCACGCTAAAACAGACTCCACATCTTGAAATACGAGCGCCCCATCTATGACCTCTTCGCTATTGCGCGTTAAAATCAGGGTTTGCCGTTTTGGAAGCAGACGACGTCCCATGCCATCAAAGGTCACTCGTCCCATCAGTATGGCATGATTTAAAGTTGTTTCCTTAAAATGTTGCAACTCTGCCGGCAAATGCCAAGGGAGACGATTTTCCTTCCCAATCACACCTTTTTCATCCTGGGCCCAAATGGCTATGATTTTCTTTGTCATGCTTCCGTCCTTTTTATTGATATTACTATTTTATCAAAATTCTCCCAAAAAGACTGTTTTGAAACGCGCGCAAAAGAGAGAAAAGGAGCAGGCATCATCTAGCCTGCTCCTCTCGTCCCTAGGACATATATTTTTTTGCTTCTGATTCAATTTTTTCGACCACTTCTTGGATACTTAGTCCAGTTGTGTCGAGGTAAACTGCATCCTCAGCCTGTTTGAGAGGCGAGGTTTCACGATGACTATCTTTGTAGTCACGTGCCGCAATTTCCTCTTTCAAAGTTTCCAAGTCAGTTTCAATCCCTTTAGCAATATTTTCCTTATAACGACGCTCTGCTCTTTCTTCAACAGAAGCTACTAGGAAAATCTTAAGTTCAGCTTGTGGTAAAACAACTGTCCCGATATCACGCCCATCCATCACGATGCCACCTTGCTGAGCAATCTCTTGCTGGAGCGAAACCAGTTTCTCACGCACCTCAGGAATGGCAGCAATGCTTGAAACCTTGTTGGTCACTTCATTTTCACGGATAGGATGAGTGATATCCACATCCCCTACAAAAACAAGTTGATCACCTGTTTCTGAACGTCCAAAACTAATGGGGTGTTGGTTAAGAAGCTCAAGAAGTTGGTCTACATTTCCTGCATCCAACTGGTGCTTAAGCGCTATATAAGTCGCAGCACGGTACATAGCGCCCGTATCGAGATAAGTGTAACCAAAATCTTTAGCGACAATCTTTGCAACCGTACTCTTACCACTGGAAGCTGGACCATCAATAGCAATTTGAATTGTCTTCATTCCCGACTCCTATCTTGTCTTAATCACATCACCTGGGTTGGCAAACCAAGATCCAGATGACATGTGAGAAGGATTTAGGGCTTCTAATTGAGCAATGGAAATCCCTGCACGTTGAGCAAGAGCTGCCTCACCCTCTCCAGGATGCACAGTGAGTGTTCCTTCTCCTTCTGTGTGCTCTTCTGAACTGCTCTCTGAAGGAGTTGTTTCAGAAGAAGATGTTTCCTCTACCTTGCTACTTGAAGATGACGATGCTTCTACTTTAGAACTTGAACTTGTAGAAGGAGACGATGTATCATAGAAGTCCTTCAAAGATGAAGTACGATTGCTTCCTCCGGTTGATAAGTAAATCAATACAACCACCATCGCTACAACGATCACAAAGAAGAGGCTAGCTAGAACTGTTAAGACACGATTGGCAACAGCGCCTTTTCCTTTTTGTTTACGGCGACGACGCTCTGATCTTGATTCTTCCTCACTATTTTCATAGATATCTTCTTGCCATGGTTCCTTTGCCATACCTTACTCCTTGTATTTTTTAAACTTTCTTATTACAATATAAATATGAAACTCACACTTATACCTGAACGGTGCATCGCCTGCGGGCTTTGCCAAACCTATTCTGAACTCTTTGATTACCATGATAATGGAATCGTTCGATTTTGCGATGATCCAGTTGAATTGCAAAGAGAAATCGCTGAGAACAGCGATATTCTGGAGGCCATCAAAAATTGTCCTACACGTGCACTTCTAAAAGATCCATCATAGTTTAAAAGGGAGATTGATTTTGTAGATTCTCTTTATCACTTTAATCCCTTCACCTACTAGTTTAGCATATTTCTAGGTAAAATTATAGTCTTTTCCGGTTATTTTTTCCTTCAAAAATAGAAAGATCACTTTTTTCTTTGATGAGGTAGAGTGGTCTTTTTTTGGTTTCCAGGTAAATCTTACTGATATACTTGCCCAGAATCCCAATGGTCAGAAGTTGAATCCCCCCAAGAAAGAGAATGACGGCCATCAGAGAGGTCCAGCCAGATGTTGGATTTCCCAAAATAAGAGTCCGAAATACTACAAAAACAGTCATCATAAAAGAAATAAAACAAGATAGGAGTCCCGCTACAAAGGCTATACTCAAGGGGAAATCTGAAAAATTGAGAATCCCTTCAATCGAGTAGACAAAGAGCTGTCCAAAACTCCAACTGGTCTTGCCAGCCTGTCGTTCAACGTTTGGATAATCAAGATAGTGCGTTTTAAAGCCCACCCAGGCAAAGAGTCCCTTAGAGAACCGATTGGACTCGGTCAGGGTTAAAATAGCATCTACCACAGACCTTCTCATCATCCGGAAATCACGGACGCCTGAGGGGAGAGCTACTGGGCTGATTTTTTGCATGAGGCGATAAAAAAGATCAGCACAGAAACTGCGAAAGAGGGGTTCTCCCTCCCGACTAGTTCTCCGTGTCCCAACACAGTCCAAGTCTGCATTTTGGTCTAGTAAGGCTTTCATCTCAAGTAGCATACCGGGAGGGTCCTGGAGGTCTGCATCCATCACAACCACCAGGTCCCCAGTCGCATACTGTAAACCTGCGTACAGAGCTGCCTCCTTCCCAAAATTTCGTGAAAATGAGACATAATGCACCGCAGGATTTTGCTCCCGATAAGCCTTCAAAAGATCTAAGGTCCCATCGCTTGAGCCATCGTCTATAAAGACATACTCGACCTCTGCTCCCAGGTCAGGAAGCAAATCTTCAACAGACTGATAAAAAAGAGGAAGTACTTCCTCTTCATTTAAACAGGGGACAATGATCGAAATCATTATCTTAGTCTTCAAATCCATTTGGATGCTTACTTTGCCAACGCCATGCGTCTTCACACATTTTCGTGATATCAAATTCTGCTTCCCATCCGAGCTCTGCTTTGGCTTTTGCAGGATCTGAATAGCAGGCAGCGATATCACCTGGGCGGCGTTCTACGATGCGGTAAGGAATAGGACGTCCCACTGCTTTTTCCATATTTTGAATAATTTCAAGAACAGAGTAGCCTTTGCCTGTTCCAAGGTTATAAATGTTAAGGCCAGACCCCTTTTGGATTTTTTGAAGAGCTGCAACGTGACCTTTGGCTAGATCTACGACGTGGATATAGTCACGAACACCAGTTCCATCTTCCGTATCGTAATCGTCTCCGAAGACTTGTACTTGCTCTAATTTTCCAACAGCTACCTGAGTCACATATGGTAAGAGATTGTTTGGAATTCCATTAGGATTTTCTCCTAAATCTCCGCTCTCATGTGCTCCGATTGGGTTAAAGTAACGAAGCAAGACCACATTCCATTCTGAGTCTGCTTTGTAGATATCGGTCAAGATTTCTTCTAGCATGAGTTTGGTACGACCGTAAGGGTTGGTCACTGAAAGTGGGAAATCTTCTAAGATTGGAACTGTGTGAGGATCTCCGTAAACTGTCGCAGAAGAGCTGAAGATGATATTCTTACAGTTTGCTTCTTCCATAACTTTTAAAAGACTAAGGGTTCCAGCGATATTGTTGTCATAGTAGGCAAGAGGGATACGTGTTGATTCACCTACAGCCTTCAAACCAGCAAAGTGAATCACACCTGTTGGCTCTTCTTGCTTGAAAATATCTCTGAGAGTATCAGTATCACGGATATCTGCCTCATAGAAAGGAATTTCAACTCCTGTGATTTTTTCAACAACTTCTAAACTTTTACGGTTGCTATTGACAAGGTTATCCACTACAACCACTTGATGACCTGCTTGGATCAATTCAATAACAGTGTGGGTTCCGATAAAACCGGCACCACCAGTTACCAAAATCTTTTCTTGCATCTTTTTTCCTCGATTCTCGAATTATTTTTTCTTATTTTACCATTTTTGGTAGGGAATGTCATTTGCCATCCTAGAGGGGAGACTAAAATTTTAGTAAAATGCTTATACTCTTCGAAAATCTCTTCAAACAATGTCAGCTTCGCCTTACCGTGGGTATGGTTACTGACTTCGTCAGTTCGATCCACAACCTCAAAACAGTGTTTTGAGCTGACTTCATCAGTTCTGTCCATAGCCTCAAAGCCGTGCTTTGAGCAGCCTGCGGCTAGCTTCCTAGTTTGCTCTTTGATTTTCATTGAGTACTATTCGCTTTTTACTCGTTTGACATAGTTTGCAATTGGATAGTTTACTGGGGCCAAAGTCAACTCCTTGTCTTGGACCAATTGGGCTAGATGGTAACCAATGATAGGACCCGTTGTGAGGCCTGATGAACCTAGACCACTAGCTGCATAGGCACCTGCTAAGCCAGGGACTTCACCAAAGAAAGGCGAGAAATCACTGGTGTAAGCACGGATTCCTACACGCTCACCTGATGATTTTGCTTCTGCCAAGGCTGGGCAGTGAGGCAAGGCTGCTTCCTCCATCTGTTGGAGCAAGCTTTCATCCACTGTTAAGTCAAATCCCATGTCATTTTCATGAGTAGCGCCTAAGGACAATTTCCCACCTGCAAAAGGGATCAAATCCCACTCCCCTTCTGGCATGACAACAGGGTATGATTCTAGGTCTTCTGAGAGTTGATAATCTCGGAGTTGTCCCTTTTGGGGACGAACATCTACTTCATATCCTAAAGGATCCAAAATGTCCCTCAACCAAGCTCCTGTTGCCAAAATAACCTGCTCAAACACCTCTTCGCCAATCTGGTAGCCTGATGATAAAGGTGTCAGACTCACTTTTTCTTTGACCAGCTTGACCTGACTGGCTTCTAGCAAACGATTCACTAATAGTTGGCCATCTACTCTCGCTCCACCAGAAGCATAGAGCAGGCGGTCGAATTCCTGCAAACCAGGGAATAATTCATTTGCAGACGCTTGGTCTAAAATGGCTAACCGGCCTATCAAGGGAGATTCTTCCCTGCGCTGGAGGGCTAGTTTATAGAGTTCTTCTAACTTGGATTCATCCTTTTTCAAGAGAAAAACTCCCGAACGCTGGTAAAAGTCGATTTCTTGCCCTGACTTTTCCAAATCAGCCAACAAATCCACATAAAAGTCAGCCCCCAAGCGTGCCATCTTGTACCAGGCTTTATTGCGGCGTTTGGAAAACCAAGGACTGATAATTCCCGCTGCAGCCTTGGTGGCCTGACCTTGACCATGGTCAAAAACGGTCACCTCTAGATGGCTTTCTTTCGCGAGGTAGTAGGCAGCTGTCGCCCCCACAATCCCTGCTCCAATAATGGCAACTTTTTTCATTGTCTTCACTTTCTAACTAGATATGGTGGAAAGGATTAGTCGATGCCTGACTAGGCAAGATATCAACAGTCCAGCCCTTTTCTGACTTCCATTGAGTAAGAAGTGCTGCGATTTTTTCCACAAAAAGCACTTCGATATAATGTCCTGGGTCCAATGCCAGCAAGCCATCTGACAGCATATCCTGAGCTGTGTGATAGTAGATATCGCCAGTGATATAAACATCTGCTCCCTTTGCCAAAGCATCCTTATAGAATGACTGACCGCTACCACCACAGATTGCCACTCTTGAAATAGGCTTCTGCAAATCACTCTCTTGATAATGGACCATGCGAAGACTATCTAGACCAAAGACTTGTTTGACATGCTGGGCCAATTCCCCAAATGTCTGAGACTGAATATTCCCAATCCGTCCAATCCCACGTTCAGGACCTGTTTCCTGAAGATAAGTTGTTTCCTTGATTCCTAGCATCTGGCAGAACCAGTCATTAAGGCCATTTTCAACGATGTCAATGTTAGTATGGCTGACATAAACTGCGATGTCATGCTTAATCAAATCAATGTAAATCTGGTTTTGCGGACGACTGGCTACCAAGTCTTTGATAGGACGAAAAATAGGCGCGTGCTTAACGATAATCAAATCCACACCCTTTTCAATGGCCTCTGCCACCGTCTCTTCACGAATATCCAGGGCAACCATAACCCTTTGAATATCCTTGTCTAGAGTACCAATTTGCAGACCACGACTGTCACCCTCCATAGAAAATTCCTGAGGGCAGAAGCCTTCATACGCGTTAATAACTTCACTTGCTAGCATGGAGCACCTCCTTGATGGCTTGAATTTTATCTACTAGAACTTGACGTTCCTCCAGATTTTTTTCTGGGATTTGACTGAGGGCGAATTCTAGCTTAGTAGCTTCTTTTTGCCATTTTTTGATAAAGACTGGGCTGACTTCTTTGGACAAGAAGGGGCCAAAGCGAACATCACTGGCTGATAGCTTCATTTGTCCCGCTTCCACCACCAAAATCTCGTAGAACTTGTCAGCTTCTTCTAGGATGCTTTCTGATACAATCTGAAATCCGTTCTCTTGCAACCAAATGCGCAAGTCGTCTTCTCGATTATTGGGCTGGAGAATCAAACGTTCTACATTAGCTAACTTGTCCAAGCCTTCTTCTAAAATCCTAGCGATCAAACGACCACCCATACCTGCAATGGTAATAACCGATACTTGGTCTGCCTCTTCAAAGGCTGCCAAACCATTGGCTAAACGAACCTGGATTTTCTCCTTTAGGCCGTGAGCCTCAACATTTTTGACCGCGGATTGGTAGGGACCTTCTACCACCTCACCTGCAATAGCACTTTTGATTCGTCCTCTTTCAACCAAGTCGATTGGCAGATAAGCATGGTCACTCCCCACATCTAGTAAAACGGCCCCTTGTGGCACAAAGGAAGCAACCAATTCTAATCTCTTTGAAATCATCTTCTCTCACTTTCCAAAACTCTATTACCTTTTATTATACCATATTTCAGCTAGCAATCTTGCACCTAAAAAAAACGCAATCCACAGATTGCAGTTTTTCTTTATTTTCTGGCTTGATAACGACTGGTCAAAATGAAAATCACTGTAAAGACCAGCATCATGGCCCCATAAACAGGCAGTGTTTGTCCTGTCAAGGTCGAAATTTCAAGTAGCTTTTGAATCGTTGGGAAAAGAGCTGTAGCTAGGAAACCGCCCACTGACCAGACAATCAAAAGGACTCGCCAGAGGGTGAATGGCATGCAAGCTCTAAATACGGATAAGAAACCGATAGACCCAAGGAGATAATAGAGTAAGGTTGAGATTTCTAACTCAGACCAACCTTGACTCGTTCCAAAAATTTTCACAAAAAGAACGCTAAATACGACCATGAGTGCACTTGGTAGAGCACGAAGCATGGATTTTCTGAGGAAGTTTGGCTCGACAGGTTTGATATTTCTCTCAAAAGTCAAAACGAATGGCGGGAAACCTTCCACGAATTGGTCGATCATGGTAATCTGGATTGGAATGAAAGGGAAAATCAAAATCCACTCAGACCGCCCTAGTAAAACACTAGCAATACAAATCACCGCAAGCAAGAAGGAATAGATGGTCTTAATCAAGAAAATCGGTGCGATGTGGGCGATGTTATTGACCACACGACGACCTTCAAAGAGAATCTCAGGAACATCATTAAAGTCTGAGTTCAAAAGAACCAGATTGGCAATCTGACGAGTCGCCGGATCTCCCTCAGCCATCACGATCGAACAATCCGCCTCACGAAGGGCCAGGATATCATTGACTCCGTCCCCTGTCATAGCCGTTGTATGCCCTGCTTTTTTCAGCGTTTGGATGATGAGTTTCTTTTGATGAGGGGAGACACGTCCGAAAATAGCTGTCTCTTCAGCCATGGCAATCAATTCCTCATCCGTGATTTTTGAGCAATCTACATAGCTGTGATAGTCTACAAAGCCAGCCTTCTGGGCAATGCTGGATACTGTAACGGGATTGTCGCCAGAGATAATCTTGAGGCCCACTTCCTGAGAACGGAGATAATCCAGCGTCTCAGCTGCTCCTTCTCGAATCGGGTCCAAGATTTCCAGCAAGGCCAGGGCTTGAATGTCAGACGGTTTCTGTGGTTTGTGATGATCTAGTTTTTCCTGACTAAGGGCTAAGACCAAGACACGTGAACCTCTCTCTAAAGCCTCTCTGGCTTCTGGGACTTCAGAGTCCAACAACATCTCAGGCGCACCTAAGAAAACCGTTCCTAGCCCTTCTAACTCCATAGCTCCCCACTTGCGGTCGCTAGAGAAGGGAAGATTCGAAAGCATAGGATAGGCAACCTGTCCTTGAAAACGCTGGCGAATGGCTTGAGCTGTTGGATTTTTATCCTCACTATGAGCTATATAGCTAGTCAAAATGCTGGCAATAGCCTCATCACCATAAGTTTCCGTCAGAGGAAGAACATCCTCCACCTGCATCTTTCCTTGGGTGATGGTGCCCGTCTTGTCCAGACAGAGCATATCCACGCGCGCCAAGGTCTCGACAGAGTACATCTCCTGCACCAAGACCTTTTTCAAGCCCAGCTTGATCACCGCAGTCAAGAGCGAAGTAATGGTCAAAAGGGCGATTCCCTTGGGCAACATTCCCAAAAGGGCAGTCGATGAATTTACAACGGATGACTTGAGGGGCAAACCCTTTAAAATCAAGGCTTCTAACAAGAGAGCTAGACCAAAGGGAATGATAATCTTCCCAGTAAAACCAGCTAACTTGTCCAACGATTTCATGATACGGGAGTTGATCGGTTTTACTGTCTTAGCTTCTAGCATGAGTTTGGAAGCATAGTTTTCTGCCCCGACATGGTGGACTTGAGCCAAAACTGCACCACTAGCTAGGAAACTGCCCGATAAAAGCAGAGCATCCACTTCCTTTTGCACCAAATCACTCTCACCCGTCAACATGGCTTCATTGACTTCCGCAAATCCTTCCAGAACCAGGGCATCACTAGGAATCTGCTCTCCCGCAGACAAACGAATGACATCTCCTAGGACTAATTCTTCTGGATCGAGAGCGACCTCTTGACCATCACGGATGGTTTTGACCTTTTCCTTGGTCATGAGATTGAGCTTGTCCACCATATGTTTGGCCCGTAGCTCAGTCACAATCCCAGAAAAAGCGTTAAAGCAGATAACAGCAAAGAAGACCAGATTGCTCCAAGCCTGCACAAAGGCCAGCGCTAGAGCAATAACAAAGTTTAATGCGTTAAAAAGTGTAAAAACATTTCGTTTGATGATTTGCCAAGTACTGGTACTAGCTGATGCGGTAAAGTCATTGACCAAACCTTGAGCCTGTCTTTCTTTGACTTCTCTTTGGGTTAATCCCATTATCTTATTTTTATCCATAAAATCTATCATATCATTTTTTTTAAAAGAATTCTAATCCCATCTAAAACTGTTGGCTGATAACTGAAAAAGTTTGCCAGCAGTCTTTTGATAAGGTATAATAATAAAAGCAATACAATCGAAGGAGATCTCATGTTTTATACTTATTTGCGTGGACTAGTCATGCTGATCTTGTGGTCCATCAATGGCAATGCCCACTATCACAATACTGATAAAATCCCTAGCCGAGACGAAAACTATATCCTCGTCGCACCTCACCGTACCTGGTGGGATCCTGTTTACATGGCCTTTGCGACCAAGCCAAAACAGTTCATCTTTATGGCCAAAAAAGAGCTGTTTACCAACCGTATCTTTGGCTGGTGGATCCGTATGTGTGGCGCCTTTCCTATCGATCGGGAAAAACCTAGTGCCTCTGCCATCAAGTACCCTATCAACGTCCTCAAAAAAAGCGACCGCTCTCTCATCATGTTTCCAAGTGGAAGCCGTCACTCAAACGATGTCAAGGGTGGGGTTGCTCTGATTGCAAAAATGGCCAAGGTCCGTATCATGCCTGTCACCTACACCGGTCCCATGACCTTAAAAGGGTTGGTCAGCCGTGAACGTGTGGATATGAACTTTGGAAATCCTATCGATATCTCAGACATCAAGAAAATGAATGATGAAGGGATTGAAATGGTTGCAGACCGTATCCAAGCAGAATTCCAACGTTTGGACGAAGAAACCAAGCAATGGCACAATGATAAAAAACCAAACCCACTCTGGTGGTTTGTCCGCATCCCAGCTCTCATCCTTGCTGTGATTGTTGGTATCCTAACAATTATCTTTACCTTCATTGCAAGCTTTATCTGGAATCCAGATAAGAAGAGAGAGTCTCTTGGTTAAAAAATACAATTATCCCTTAGCTTTTGCCAAGGGATATTTCTTTTATTTGATTTTCCATTTTTGGGCCAACCAGCTGGAAAAGGCTAGAAATCGCTCAGCAACTTGCTCATGATGCCCATAGGGATCAAAGACAAACTGACTAGTCGGATAGTGTTTCTGAAGACTAGTATGGATCTGCTCAGCATAGGCTGGTGCTTGAGCCAAGCGATTGGTATGATGGGCTCCTTCTGTTTGGCCATTCTGTAAATACAGCAAACAGTCTAGATTTCTCACTTTCTCTTCCTTGCAATAAGTCACAAAATCAGGAAACCAAAAGGAACCGCAGATAGAGAAGATACAGGAGACCTTGTCAAAATGGAAAAGACTGTAGACAGCCGCCAAACCACCTAGTGAATACCCTCCATAGGCAAGGCGATTTTTGTCCAGGCGATAAAGCGACTGCAACCTGTCTAAAAGACCTCCAAATAAATGATCATGATAGACCTTTGCCTGACCGCCAAAATCTGGAGTCCCCTCTCTCAGAGCAGCTGCCTTCCATGGAGTGTAGTCATCTAGGCGATTTTTAGAGGTCAAGCCCACTAAAATCACAGATTCTGAAAGGGAAGATAGAAAATCCAAATTTCCATCATTCAAGAGAATCGCTGGATAGGTTTGATTGGGATCATAAGTCGAAGGAAGGCTGACCTTGACTTGGATCCCTTCCCAATCAAACTCATTATTTATTGATAAAGTCATTGATTTTCTCAAGGGAATCAATTACTGCTGGACCATAATCCATCAACTCATCGTAAGAAATAGTCATGATTTTTTGATTCTTAATTGCAGGAACGTTTTCCAAAACTTCATTTGCTTTCATCAACTCTACTGCGTTGGCATCCAATTTTTTATTGCGGTCACTAGTTACATAGATAATCAACTCAGGATCCATTGACACGAGATTTTCCAAGGTCAAGCCTGATGTTCCCGTTGCAACGTTTGTATAACCAAGTTGATTCAACAAGCTTTCTTGCAAAGCAGACTTGTATGCACCAAAGGTTTCGTCATTATAAGCAACCATAATCAAAGCCTTTTTCTTTTCACCTTGACTTGCTGGATTAGCTTTCTTAACAGCCTCGATTTTAGCTTGTAATTGAGCTGCGTATTCATTAGCCTTGTCCTGAACATTGAAAATCATTCCAAGATTTTTAACGTCTTCTACAATATTTCCCAAATCTTGCTGAATCGTTGAGAGAGAAGCTTTTTGCGTATAGACTGGGATTTTGTTTTCATTCCAAGTGCTAACTGTCCCCAAGGATTTTTCAGAAAACATCATGTTTCGACCCATCACCGCATCTGGTTCATAAGAAAGGACTGTCTCTTGTGAGACTGTTTTTTTATCGCCAATTTGAGGAATCGTCGCAATCGCTTCCTTGTATTTGTCTGTTACAGCATTGTCAGGGTTGAGCATGCCAGCAATTTTATCCTTCAAGCCTAACTCCAATAAGATTTCAGTTGTTGAAAGATTGTTGGTGATAACTTTTTCAGGTGCCTTGTCAAAGACTTGTTCGACTTCATTTCCCTTAGCGTCATAGGTTTTGACCGTTAACGGATAAGTCGTCTCTGTACTGGCCTTTTGACTTGTTTCTGTGCTAGACTGTGTGGTAGCTTTTTCTGTAGTAGTGTTACCACAAGCTGCCATGGTTAGGGTAGCTACTATTACGAGTAAAATGCTTAGTGTTTTTTTCATCTTGTTTTCCTTTTCATTTTTATAAATAGTGAATCATAGCTTGCTGATCCTCAGTCCAAGTCACCTGACTTTGAACTCCGTATACAGTTTGCAATGACTCAGGGGTGATGGTCTCCTTTGGAGTTCCTTGGTAAAGGATTTCCCCCTCTTTCATCAGATAGAGATAATCTGAATAGCGACAAGCAAGTTGAATATCATGTAGGACAGCTAGAACATTGACCTTGAGATTCTTCACAATGGCCAACAAGTCTAGCTGATACTTGATATCCAGGTGATTGGTTGGCTCGTCCAGGAGCAAGAGAGTCGGTTCTTGCGCCAAGGCGCGTGCTAATAAGACTCGCTGTTTCTCCCCACCTGAAAGAGACGAATAAAGACGAGTTTTTTTCTCAAGCATATCCACCTTGACGAGAGCATCTTGAACGAAGGCATAATCCCTTTCCTTTTCCTTCTCTAAAAAAGAGAGGTGTGGAGTTCTTCCCAGCAAGACGATTTCCTCAACTGTACAATCAAACTGCAATTGATTAAACTGGGTAACAACTGCCATCTGCTTAGCTGTTTCTTTGAGTGACCAATGCTCCAGCGGTTTTCCATTTAGGCTTATCAAACCTTTGTCTGCCTTTTCCTGACGATAGAGGAGTTTAAGCAGGCTGGTTTTTCCACTTCCATTTGGCCCTAGTATCGTATGAAATTGATGTCCCTCAACCTTAAGAGAAACTCCTTTGAGGATTTTTTTCTCTCCTATTCCAAAATGGACATCCTGACAAATCAAGTCCATGTCAGGCCCTCACCTCCTTTCGCCTACCTCCAACAATGTAGATAAAGAAGGGAGCACCCACTAAGGCTGTAAAAATACCAATCGGCAGCTCAGCATTTGGAATGATGACTCGAGAGAGTACATCTGCCCAGACCACAAAGAGGGCACCCAGTATGGTCGCAACAGGAAAAAGTCTCCTGTAATTCGTTCCTACTAACCCTCGAGCTAAATGTGGAGTAATCAGACCGACAAATCCAATAATCCCACAGGTTGCCACTAAGACCGCTGTCAATACAGCCACCATGGTCACATAAAGATACCAATAAAAGCGTAAGGGAATTCCCAAAGTTAAAGCAGCCTCATCTCCCATCATCATCGCATTAAAAACACGATACTGAGTAGCGAAAAATAGAAAAGCCAATCCTACTACTATAGTTGGCAGAACCAAGTCTGCCCAGGTAGTTCCAGCAAGCGAACCCATGGTCCAAAACTTAATGGTCATCACACTGTCCGCATTAGCGCCAACTGAGATAATAAAGTTGGAAAATGCCAGAAAGAGAGCATTGACCACCGTTCCTGATAAAATCAGACTAGAAGTCGTCATCCTGCCCTGCATAGAGGCAATGATAAGGACAGCGATTGTTGCCAAAATAGCTCCAAGGAAAGCTCCAAGGCTAATCACCAATTTTAAACCAAGAATGATGCTTAAGGTTGCTCCTAGAGTTGCACCCGCAGAAATTCCTAAGACATAAGGCTCTGCGATGGGATTGTTCACTGTAGACTGCATCACGCTACCACACATGGAAAGACCAGCCCCTACTATCAGACCGAGTAATACTCGAGGGAATCTCATATTCCATACAATGGCAAGAGTGGACTTGGAAACCACTCCTATCTCAAGAGGAAAACCCAACCTACTCAAAATAATCCGATAGGTATCTCCTAGATCAATCGCAACGGATCCCATAGAAACTGCTAGAAAGAGGGAAATCCCTAAAACAGCTAGCAAAATACCTAAAAGTAACAAAAATTGCAGGTCCCGTCGGCTTCCAGAAAATTTGGAAAGCATGCAAATCTCCTTTGATAGAATCTTAAAAATTTAGAAAATTCCCATAAAAAGTATACCATATTTCTATTAGATGAACAAGAATGGAAATATATATAGAAAAAGCCCTCTGAAGTCAGAGAGCTGATTTGAGCTTGGGCTAAAATCCTAGCGAAAAAGATGAAACTCCTTGTGTTCATCGAACACTGTCTCGTTTCCCTATTTTCATACGGATTTTTGGCGCCCTTAGCATCATAATTCTTGCTGGATAAAACGTTTATAGACTAGGCGACAAGCCGAAGATTGTACGAAAATGTTAGTGAAACAAAAAATCTCCCCGAAGGGAGATGATCTGGTTTATTTTACCTTACAGTGCTAAGAACCGCAACAGAAGATCATACTGGAGTATATTGAGATAAGGCGACAACATAAAAAGCCCTCTGAAATCAGAGAGCTAATTTGAGCTCGGGCTAAAATCCTAGTGGAAAAGATGAAACTCCTTGTGTTCATCGAACATTGTGTCGTTTCCCTATTTTCATACGGATTTTTAACGCCCTTAGCATCATAATTCTTGCTGGATAAAACGTTTGTAGACTAGGCGACAAGCCGAAGATTGTACTATAAAACTAGTGAAAATAAAAAAATCTCCCCGAAGGGAGATGATCTGGTTTATTTTACCTTACAGTGCTAGGAACCGTAACCGAAGATTATACTTGAGTATATCGAGGTAAGGTGACAACGCAATGTAAGTGGAAAATAAAGCAGATTAACGACGAAGTCCTAGAGAGTTGATTAACTCACGGTAACGGTTAACGTCGTTTTTACGCAAGTATGCAAGCAAGTTACGACGGCGACCGATTTTTTTCATCAATCCACGGTAAGTAGCGTGGTCTTTTTTGTGTTGTTTGATGTGTTCGTTAAGGTGGTTGATTTCCCAAGTAAGGACAGCAACTTGAACCTCTACTGAACCTGTATCACCTTCGTGACGTGCATATTGTGCAATGATTTCATTTTTTTTCTCTTTTGAGATTGCCATGATGTTTCTCCTTTTTATTTGGCTTCATCCGAGTGACAGGTTGGCATGCCTGTAACCAAGAAGAAGTTATTTGTCTTTACGACAGTTCTTATTCTACCAAGAAGCAGGGACTTTGTCAACTGATTTACTGTTTAAAGCCATGAATTACTCTACTGATTTCAGGGCTTCGAGCATATCCACTTTTCTCAAGTGGTGATTGACAAAGATACCTAGTAAGGCTAAAATCACAGTCACTGCGACGATTGGAAGAGCATAGACTTCCCAGTTGACCTGAGGATAAAAGAGTATGGTGGCTGGTGAAATCATTTGAATCAAAAATTGATGTAAATAGTAGCCTGCTACCAAACCTAGAACAATCCCCACAAGGGATAGCACTATGGTCTCGCGGTAGATATAGAGGGTCACTTCTTTATTGTGGAAACCGAGAACCTTGATAGTGGAAAGTTCACGGATACGTTCTGCCACATTGATATTGGTGAGATTGTAGAGAATGACAATGGCTAGTAAAACCGAAACAAGGACAAGGATTGCCATCGTTTTATTGAGCGAACTAGCTACAGATTCAAAGAGATGGATGGCCGTCGCATTTTGGACGACCCCAGAAACAGCAGCTTTTTCCATGAAGGTAGCCGCTTCTTTCTCCGTATTGGAAGGCGTCGGATCTTTTAATTTTACTAGGTAGGTATTATCTTGTGGACTGGTGCCGTAGACTTGTTCGTAAGTCGCTCGGTTGAGATAAACAAAGTGTCCAACATAGTTTTCAGAAATAGCTGCGACCTTGATTTCTTTCCCATCAAGCTCCAGCTTATCCCCAATCGTAACACCTACTAGTTGAGCTAGTTTTTGACTTAAGACCGCTCCATCAGTGATCTCCACCTCTTGCCCCTTTTCCTCTAATACGATAAAGGGGTTGAAATTTTCTCTGCTTGTGACCATAATGGTGATGGTTTGAAGTCCTGCTTTCCCTTTAAAATCTTTTTCAATGGATTTAGAGTAAATCTTTTGATAAGCGTGGATCGATTCAGCTTGCAAGGCGCTTTCTAGATCTGCTTTTTCTTGCTCCGTCGCACTGCTCTTTTCTGCTACAATCATCTGGTATTGCTGGATTTGTTCAAATTGACGCTCGGAAACTCCTCCCACAGATGACTGAATGCCAAGACCTGCAAATAGGAGAGCCACCGAACCTGCAACTCCAAAAATGGTCATCAACATCCGTTGCTTATATCGGAAAATATTTCTTGCCGTAACCTTATGAGTGAAGCTCAGACGACTCCAAATAAAGCTCAGGCGTTCCAGCAAAATCTTTGATCCTTTAACGGGAGGTTTTGGAAGTAAGAGTTGGGCTGCTTCATCGTGTAATTCCCTTCGCGCCACCAGATAAGCCGGCAAAACGCTGGATACCCAACTTAAAGCTAGGGCAATAAGACTATAAGACCAATAGAAATACTCCTGACTTTTACCAACGACCATCCCAGCTGTTATAACATCCGAAATCACGCCTGCAAGGAGATAATGTCCTAGAAGCGTTCCTAAAATGGTTCCTACAGTTCCTGCAAGAAAACCATAGAGGACAAACTTGGCAATTATATCTTGATTCCGGTAACCTAGGGCCTTGAAAATACCGGCATTGGTACGTTCTTCATCCACAAAGCGAGTCATAGTTGTAAAGGTCACCATTGCGGCGACCATATAAAGCACCACTGGAAAGATATTTCCGACTGAACGAATGCTTGATGATGCATTGCTGTACATGAGGTAACCTTGTCCACCTGGCATGGTTTGGCGATTGTATACGTGGTATTTCGGCTCTGCCAGTTCATCAAGCTCTTTCTGACGCTGTTCAAGCTTCTCTTTTTCCTTAGTTAGATCACTCTCTGTCTGAGCCAGTTTTTCTTTTTTTGTCGCCAGTTCTTCCTTAGCTTTTATCAGCTGTCCCTCGATTTGACTCTTTTGCGGTTCTGGTAAAGCGGTTGCTTGTTCTTCTTGGGTTTTTAAGTGACTTTCAGCCTGCTCTAACTGACTCTTGCCATTTTGAAAGTTGCTTTCAGCAGTTTGGAGCTGTTCTTTCCCCTCTTCCAAGCTCTTTTGCCCATTTGCTTTGATATCTGCCAATCTTTTTTGACCATTATCGGCTAGCAAATCTTGCAACTCTTCCTGATGTTGGGTTCGTTTGGTCTTATAGTCTGATGAAAAAGCATCCAGATTTTTTAAATCATCATAGCGCACACGCGCAATACTATAAACATCTGAATCAAACTGATTGGGTAAAATCACTCCATAACCGGCCAAGCTTCCATTTCCACTACTAGCACTCCCTAAATCTTTTTGAGAAAGCATCTCACCCGACTGAACAAATCCAGTAATTGTGAAAGTTTGAGTTTTTAGGACGGACTTTTCTTCTTTCTTAGTAAAGGTAATAGTCTGCCCAATCTGATAGCGGTCTTTCCAGAAGTCGGCTAGGGCAATTTCCTCATCATCCTCTGGCAGTCGCCCTTCTGTCACTTGGAAGGTTGAAATCCCCTCTGGCTTGGAATAAAGTCGAACCGCTTCTTCACTATTTTCTACGGTTAGGTCTACCATATAGCCAAATTCAACACTTGCTCCTTGAAGGGTCTTTAGTTCGTCCTGGTCTTCTTTATCCAAGCCATAATCAGCTATCACTGCCAGATCCAATGTATTGGCTTTACGGAGATAATCTTCTGCCGTACGTTCTATGTTTGGACTGGCTACTTTAAGACCTACTAGGGCTAGAGAACCCAGCATCATCAAGGTCAGGATAGAAACAAAGCGTCCCTTGGAAGCAGTCACTGACTGGAGCAAGTCTTTTCGATATGTTTTTTTCATGCTAATACTCCAATGTATCGATATCCTGCGGATGCTCATTGATTGTCATACTCTTAACCGTGGCATCACGCATATGAATCACCCGATCTGCAATAGGAGCGAGCGCACCATTGTGGGTCACGATAATCACTGTCGCTCCTTTTTGACGAGACATGTCTTGGAGAATCTTCAAGACTTGCTTCCCCGTCTGGTAATCCAAGGCACCTGTCGGTTCGTCACAGAGAAGGATTTTGGGGTTTTTGGCTACTGCGCGCGCGATGGAAACTCGTTGTTGCTCCCCTCCAGAAAGCTGGGCTGGAAAGTTGTTGAGTCGATGAACCAAACCTACATCTTTGAGCACTTGCTCTGGATCCAAGGCATCTGTCACGATTTCTGAAGCCAGTTCCACATTTTCCTTGGCCGTCAGATTAGAGACCAGATTATAAAATTGAAAAACAAAGCCTACATCTTCACGACGATAGTTTGTTCGTTGGTGCGAACTATAGTTGGCAATATTGGCACCATCAATCCAAATCTCCCCCTCATCATTGGTATCCATACCTCCTAAAAGATTGAGAACGGTTGATTTTCCAGCACCTGAAGCGCCAAGTATGATGACCAGCTCCCCCTTTTCAATTTCAAAATTCACATCACGATTAGCCACAATCTCCGTATCCCCAACCTGATAACGCTTGTAGCTGTGTTTCATTTCAATATAAGCCATTGTCCTTCTCTCTTTCTTACAATTAAGTCACTCTTTACTATCATTATAACGCTTTTTCAACTAGTTGGAAACTAGAAGCAAAAACAAAAAAAGCCCCATAAGACCTATAATGAAAAAGTGACCAAACCCTCATTAGAAAGAATCTTATGGAACAATTAAATTTTATCACAAACATACTCGGAATTAAAGACAAGAACATCATAATCTTGGATTATCTGGATGCTGGAACACATAAAGAAATCATCGCTAAGCTAGATTATCCTGCTCCTAAGTATCTCGATTGTCAAGGACAAATGGCTAAATATGACTTCCAAAAAGAATCTAAAATTCCCTATCTAGAGTGTGCGGGATACAAAACTCTTATTCGATTGAGAAAACGCCGTTTTCGTTGTAAAGTATGCGGAAAAATAGCTGTCGCAGAGACTTCCTTAGTCAAAAAGAACTACCAAATCTCAACGATCGTCAACCAGAAAATCACTCAAAAATTAATCGAGAAAGTCCCTATGACTGCTATCGCCGAAAGTTTATCGGTCCCTACTTCGACAGTCATCCGTAAATTGAAAGAGTTCGAGGTCAAGTCTGATCTTAACCACCTTCCAGAACACATGAGCTGGGATGAGTACAGCTTCAAGAAAGGTAAGATGAGCTTTATTGCACAGGACTACGATAATGGACGGACTCAAGCAACTATTCGCAATCATTTCCTTCGTTATTCTAGACAGGTGAGAAGTCGTGTGAAAGTCATTACCATGGACATGTTTAGTCCCTACTACGATATTGCTAGAAAACTTTTTCCAAATGCAAAAATTGTTCTCGACCGCTTTCACATTATCCAGCATCTCAGTCGAGCAATGAATCGCGTACGCATCCAAATTATGAATCAGTTTGACAGGAGATCGCACGAATATAAAGCACTGAAACGTTACTGGAAACTCATCCAACAGGATAGCCGTAAACTCAGTGATAAACGATTTTATCGACCAACTTTTCGGTCACACTTGACCAATAAAGAGGTTCTAGAAAAGCTGCTTTCATACTCTCAAGAACTTAGACAGCACTATAATCTCTATCAACTCCTACTCTTTCATTTTCAAGAGAAACAAACGGAACATTTCTTTAGTCTTATTGAAGAAACAATTTCTTCTGTAAATCCTATTTTTCAAACTGTTTTCAAGACCCTTTCGAAAGATAAAGACAAGATCATGAATGCACTGGAACTTCCCTACTCAAACGCAAAAATAGAGGCTACCAATAATATCATCAAAGTCATCAAGCGAAATGCTTTTGGCTTCCGGAACTTTGACAACTTTAAAACTAGAATTCTCATTGCTTTGAACATCAAAAAGGAGAGAAGCAATTTGCTCCTCTCCAGGTTGTAACTTTTCATCAGCCCACTACAGTTGACAAAGAGCCCACTGTTTATTTGCTGATCATTAATTGTATAACAATTACGATAAATCTTCGCTTTCTTCTTGTTTTTTACTATAAATGAGATTAAATAAATCTCTTTTTAAGCTGTCTAACTGCTAAGGTATAGAAGATAAAAATATAAGCACCATTGACAACTAAGAAAAGGATAAATTCAGATAAGGTAAAAGGGACTAAGGAACGAGCTCGATCACCAACAGCAATCTGAGCATAAGGGAAAATTCTAAAAAGACCTTGTCCAATAAAGAGGGTCATAAGTCCTGCCATAGCCAAAATAGCTGATATAAGAATAGGCACTGCGAAATTTTTTAAGCGAATACTAAGAAAAATTTGAATGGTGACAATAGTAATGGTTGCTAGCCAACCTGTGATAGACCAAAGCAAAAAGTCCAGTAGATAATTTGCAAAAGGTACCTTCAAAACCAAAGCGCTAATAATATAAAAGAGAAGAACTATCAGTTGACTAATAGCCATGACTAGTGACAAGCTGGTGATTTTTGATAAAACGATACGATTGGCTTTAACTGGAATGCTTAATAAGCGCTGCCAGTTTTTATTGCTTTCCTCGAATTGACAACTGATGGAACAGATAATCCCGATCAGAATAGGAGTAAATATCTGCGAGGAATAGAAAACTGTTTGTCCCCAAAGGACGTGAGCTTGTGTACCATCTAGGAGCACCTCTCGATTGAGAGCGTAAATCATTGCTCCCAATAAGGACCCAATAAGGTTAAAGAAGATTAGCGTTATCGGAATAGCACTTTTTTTGATTTTTTTAAATTCAAAAATAATCATAATAGATCCGCCTTTCCAATGAGTTTTTTACTGACAAAGATGCTTAAAAAAATGATAAGCAATAATGTGACTAATTTAAAGGGATAAGAATTATCATATTGAAAAAGATAAGTGTTAGTTCCAGCCACCCGTTTAGCGATTCCCATCATAGAGAAATATTGCCAAGGAATGAAAATACGAATAGGAAATGGTAACGCACCGATACCTACAAATGACAGGAAGGAACCAATTAAGCCTGTTACCACTGTCACACTTGGCTTTGGATAGATAAAAGCTAAGCAAAGATGTAAACAAGACAGAAAGAGACAAACCAAAAAAGTTGTGGACAAAAAGAGACTCAATGAAACAAGTGTCACACTGACCTGCATGCCTTGAATAATAAATTTCAGAAAAATCGTTTGAATCAAACTGACAACAAAGGCAAAAATAGCCATCACAGTCAATTTAGCCTTAAAAAGTTGCCAAGGACTTTCGTTACTGGTTTGCAAGAGTTTAAAAGTTTTGCCTAGATGTTCCAATTCCAGTAGTCTAGACGCTAAAACTGCAATGAAAAGTGGCAAAATAACATCATTCAAGTAAGTCATGGTATAAATGGCATTATAGGCCTCATGCGTTTTAGGTAATTCATATTTGATAACAACGCCACTCCAAATCAGGCCCACTGCTACAATAGCAATCAAAGATAGCAAGAAAGACCGTCTTTTTAGTTTGATAAATTCTAATTGTAAATTTAGCATTACAAAACACTTCCTTCCCGTCCTGTCATATCAAGGAAAACATCTTCCAGCGATCGACGAATCATACGAACTTGATAAATATCAACATCATTTTCAACTAAGAGTCGAATAGCAGTGGCTATATTAACTTTATTGTTATCGTTGATAATCAATTTTTTGTCATCATCCAAATTAAAACCATTGAACATTAGTATTCTTTTAGCAGTTACATCATCACTGGTCTCAAACAGATATTTTTCATCTTCTTCAAGGTCAGATAGGTGGCCTTCAAAAAGTAATTGACCATGATTGATAATACCAACAGTTGTAGCCATCTGTTCAATTTCTGAAAGAATATGGCTAGAAACGATGATAGTCATATCATATTTTTGTGGCAAGGACTTGATGAGCTCACGAATTTCTTGAATACCGGCAGGGTCTAAACCATTAGTTGGCTCATCCAAAATCAGTAATTTAGGAAATTTAACAATGGCTAGTGCAATTCCTAGACGTTGTTTCATGCCTAGTGAATAGTTTTTAACTAGCTTGTCTTTTTGATCGAAAAGTTTGACAATCTTTAAAACTTCATCAATATTTCTTTTTGGTAATTTAAGCAATTTTTGGATAATTTCAAGATTTTCATAGCCGGTCAAATTAGCATAGTAAGAGGGCTCTTCAATGAGAGAACCTACATTTGAGAGGAGTGATATTTGATTGCTGTTAAAGGTTTTTCCAAAGAGCTTAATGGAACCGTGGCTTGGTTGCAACAATCCTAAAAGCATTTTCATAGCAGTACTCTTACCAGCACCATTTGGTCCCAAAAAACCATAAATTTCATTTTTTCTAATATGAATAGAGAGCTGATTAACGGCTACTTCACCTGAAAAATCCTTACTTAATTGGTTGGTTTCAACGATATAATTGTTCATTTGTTTTCTCCTTTAAAAATCTTAGAGTGATGTTATATCCTTTCACTATTTCATTATAATGAACCTCCTTTATTTTAACCTGTTCATTACCTTAATTCTTCCTTAATTTTTACTTTAAAGTCCTTGACCAAGGAAGCAATGTGTTATACTAGTCTTGTTGAGGTAATAGTATGAATTATAAAGAACAGAAGATCTTAATTTTAGACGATAACCCAGAAATTTTAGAAATAGTGCAAGAATCATTGAGCATTGCTGGGTTTAGCAATCTAACAAGTGTACAATCACAAAAAGAAGCTTTGGAGCAATTTGAAGAAAAATCTTTTGATTTAGTTATTTTAGACATTATGCTGCCTGAAGGATCAGGATTTGAAGTTTTAAAGGGCATCCGTAAGACTTCAATGGTTCCTGTTTTGTTTTTGTCGGCAATCTCCGATATAGAAAAACAATATCAGGGCTTTGAGTTAGGGGCAGATGACTATATTATAAAGCCTTTCCGTCCAAGAGATTTGGAATTGCGTATTCTTTCCATCTTAAAAAGAGCCTATCCCGAAAAGGAAGATACCCTTGTTTTGCCTGCTTGCCAGGTGAATTTTAGCCAAGCCTTGATTACCAAAGGAAAACTAGAGATTCAGCTGACGGCTAAGGAATACAGTATTCTTAAGGTCTTATATGATAATAAGAATCGCATTGTTACTTTTGACCAACTCTTAGAAAAAGTCTGGGGATTACAATACCAAGGCTATGATAATACCCTAATGGCTCATATTCGTAAGATTCGACAAAAGATTGAAGCCAATCCTTCTAAACCAGAAAGCTTAATAACGGTTAAAGGTTTGGGTTACAAACTAAAGGTGAATTAAATGGATACCGTTAAATTTTTTACTAAGTTATTAACCAGGTATGTTCTATTAATCTTGGCTTTAATCATAGGACTTGTTTTTGTTTATGGTTTGGTTTTCTCAGCCTATTTTAGTTTCTATGGAAAGGAAAAACCGGAACTACTTTACACTAAAATCGCTCAATCGAGTCAAGAGAATAATTTCAATTTTGATAAAAGCAGCAAAATTGAAATGGATAAACAAAATACTTGGGCTATGGTACTGAATCAAGATGGCAATATTGTCCAATCTTATCATTTACCTAAAGGACTCAAAAGGCATTATACGAATGCTGATATGGTTAAATTTTCACGTTGGTATTTAGAAGATTACCCTGTTTTCTCCTATGTACGTGGTCAGCAAATTTTAGTTTTGGGCTATCCTAAAAAGCATTCCTTAGCAAAATTTAATTTCTATGCTAATACGCAATTTATTAGGAATTTTCTCAGTTTGGGACTTGTTTTCTTGGGTATTATTCTTTTACTTATTTTTATTCTTTTGAGCCGATCAAAGTTGCGTATTAAAAAGGAGATGGAGCCGATTATTACTGCTGTCACTTCTTTATCTCAAGGTCAAAATATCGTTCTTAAAGAAAAGGGAAATTTCTCTGAAATTAAGACGGCTCTCAATGAAACATCTCATATTTTGGAAGAAAGCAACACGATGAAAGAGCAATGGATTAGAGGGGTCAGTCATGATTTACGCAATCCTCTTATGCTCATATCAGGTTATAACAGTCAGTTAGAGCAGCAATATGGCAAAGGAAAGCAGACAGAGGAAATTGAAAATCAGATTCAAACTATGAAAGAAATGATTTCTAATCTCAATATGAGCTACTTATTGGATAACCAAAAGCGTCACTCCGAATTTTCCAATCTTGATTTGGTTGCTGTCCTACGAACAGTAATTGCCGATATATTGAATAATTATGAAACAATTACACTTCATTTTGATTTGCCTGCCGAGACAGTGTTGGTAAAAGGAGAGGTAACTTTATTAGCAAGAGCTTTTAGAAATCTCTTGCTTAATAGTATTATGCACAGCGGCTCTAACCAGATTGATCTGACTTATCAATTATCTGATAATAAAGTGCTCATCGTCATTGCAGATCAAGGAGATATTACAGCTCAAAAAATTACTGAGCTAAATCAAAAATCAACTAATTATGAATCACATGGTATGGGGACAGTTATCACCAAACAAATTATTAAATTACATCAAGGTGAAATTGTTTTTTTAGACAATCATCCAGGATTAAAAGTCACCATTTCTTTACCTTTAGTAAAGGAATAATGACCTGTCTAAGAACAAGCTTACACTTAGAAAACTAACCATTTGGAGCATTGCGACACATTATTTATCTTCTAAATATTTCTAAATGCTATTTTTGGGGCAAAGTATTCTTTCGTCTAATCATCGTAAATTTTTGATAAATAAGTAGCAATACTATTCTATTTATCAAAAATTTTTCTGTTATACGCAAAAAAAGAGTGAACAAATAAAGTTGCACTCTTTTACTGTTAAAATGTTTTGTCAACAACTATATACGAATTACACTAAAAACGCTTTAGATACTGTCAATAATTATGTGTAAACACTCAAGTAGAGTTATGGAGTGCTAATCAAATAAGCTTTCAAGTGTGTCAGAACATTGACCAAACCCTTTATGGATTCGTTGACTTTGCTTGAAATTATAATCTTCAAACAAAGTAACTAAATAACGGTTCAGGGCTTCTTCGGTAGGAAAAAGAACCTTCTTTTTCGTTTGACGTTTAATTTCTTTGTTGAGAGACTCAATGAGGTTTGTCGAATAAATGCTGTGCCAAATTTGGTAGGGAAACTGGAAAAAAGTTAAAAGATTATCCGTATTCTCCAGACTTTCCATGACTTTCCTATACTTTGGCTTCCATTCAGCGATAAAGTCCTCTAAAGCTTGTACTGCCATTTCTAAATTTTCAGCACGATAAATCGTTTTTAATTACCCTAGAATAACCACTCGATTAGATCATTTCACCTTACTAGCCCTTTTCATCAACCCACTACAGTTGACAAAGAGCCTGTAAGCCATCGTCTTTCTCTCTTTCTTACAATTAAGTCACTCTTTACTATCATTTATAACGCTTCTTCAACTAATTGGAAACTAGAAGCAAATACAAAAAAGCCTAGGAATCCCTAGGCCTTCTGTTTATAGATTATTTTCCAAGATAGTATTCTTTTACGACGTTCAATTTTTCGTCGAATTCGAATACCAATGGTGGGAAGTTAGGGATTTCTACACCCATGATTTCATCATCTGACAAGTGTTTGATGTGTTTTACAAGGGCACGGATTGAGTTACCGTGAGCTCCTACGAATACGTTTTTACCATCTTTAAGTGCTGGAGCGATTTTGTCTTCCCAGAATGGAAGGGCACGTTCCAAAGTCACTTTCAAGTTTTCAGCATCTGGAATGACTGAATCGTCAAGTGAAGCGTAACGACGGTCAGTATGCGCTGAGTATTCGTCATCATGAGGCATTGCAGGAGGCAATACATCGTATGAACGGCGCCAGATATGAACTTGCTCATCACCAAATTGTTCAGCAGCTTCAGCTTTGTTTTTACCAGTCAAACCACCGTAGTGACGTTCGTTCAAGCGCCATGATTTTTCAACTGGAACCCACAATTGGTCAGCAGCTTCAAGAGCCAAATTTGTTGTTTTGATCGCACGTTTCAATACTGAAGTGTAAGCTTGGTCAAATTCGATACCAGCTTCCTTGATCAATTTACCAGCGTCAATCGCTTGTTGTGTTCCTTTATCAGACAAATCAACATCAGCCCAACCAGTGAAAAGGTTAGCTTTGTTCCATTCAGACTCACCGTGGCGAGCAAAAACCAATTTTACCATTAGATGGATTCTCCTTTTATTTTTCGAGGTTTCCCTCGTTTATCTATTCTATTTTACACAATTTTTCACAAAAAAGCTAGTTAAAATCAACTAAAAAGAGAAGAGCTTAGCAGTCTTCTCTTTATCGCACTATCATAATTGTTCTCGATAGAGGATGAAATAGTCCCCAAAAAATAATTGGAAAACTACTACTCTTCAATTACAAATTTTTTCAATGTTCCAAAGTAAAGTGAACCACCAATAATGGTTAGAATTCCACCTACCCATCCCAAAAATGGAATCAAGCCGACCGCACCACCTACAATGAGCAAAACAGAAGGTGCATTCGTAACACGTTCATCATCTTTATAATAAACAATAGCCACAATTCCCAATACTAAAACAGCAATTTTAACCAATGACAAAATAATTGAGAGCCCTGTCAATGTCCCAACCGTTACATCTGCGTCTTCAGTTGCCGCAGCAGCTCCAACAGCCATGATAAACATGATGACTGGCGCTAAAAGTAATACAATTCCTGAAATAAGACCAAAAATAGCGTTGACACGAGCAAGTGTATTTGTTTTCATAATAATCTCCTTAAAATTTTTATAGGTATTATTCTATCATAATTTATCTAAAAATTAAACAATCTTATAAAATTTTATAATAAATATTGATTTTCAAAAAATAATTTTAAGTTCTACAGTCTCTTTATAATTAGTAGAAATATAAAATTATGAGAAAACTGAATAGTTGATTATATTAATTATCTACACGGACAGGCCAGGAAGAACTTCATTCTAGGAAATGGGCTAGTAAATTTTCCCATGATAAAACGCATAATATCAAAGCACTTGAACTCTTGATACTATGCGTTTTTATGATTTTAGTGACCTTTCTCAGTCTCTTTCTGATTATTTCGCTTCAAATCCTTCTGCAACTGCATCCGCAAAGTTTTCTTCTACGATGCTTGCACAGTGGTCGCAGATGACTGCATGATAGCTGCGTTCAGCAGTAGTTGGATCGATACGACGGCAACGATCACAGACTTCACCCGCAGCGCGTTCAACTGTGAAGGCAACATCCTCAAAGCTAACTGCGCCTTCTGGAGCTAGTCCTTCTGCAATAGTCAATTCTGACACAATCAAAAGTTGAGCCACATTGCTATCCACCGCTCCAAGAAGAGTTTTCACAACTTCGTTTGGATAAACTGTCAAGTGAGCTTCAAGTGATTTACCGATTACTTTTGCATTACGAGCTTCTTCCAAGGCTTTTTGAGCTTGTCCGCGGAAGTCCATGAAGGCTGCCCAGGTATCCAAGATTTCTTCTTGATTAGCAAAAGTTTCCGCTTCTGGCAATTCTGACAATTGAACGAATTCCTCTTCTTCAAACTCAAGATATGACCAGATTTCTTCTGCAGTGTGAGGAAGGATTGGTGTCAAGAGTTTGGTGATTTTCACAAGAATATCATAGAAAACAGTCTGCATTTGACGACGTTCAAGTGATTTGGCACCTTCGATGTAAACAACATCTTTAGCGAAGTCAAGGTAGAAGGCAGACAAATCAACGTTAATAAAGTTCACCAAGGCCTTGTAGATTGTCAAAAATTCAAAGTCAGCATAGGCATCACGAATGGTCTTAACAAGCTGGTTAAAGCGGATGGTCATGTACTTATCAACTGAACGAAGCTCATCGTAGGCTACTGCGTCTTGAGTTGGGTTAAAGTCAGAAGTGTTGGCAATCAAGAAACGAAGGGTGTTTCGGATCTTACGGTAAGTTTCAGAGACTTGGCTCAAGATATCCATAGAGATACGCACGTCGTTGCTTGAGTCTACACTTGTTACCCAGAGACGCAAGATTTCCGCACCAAATTGTTTTTCAACATCGCTTGGAGCAATGGTATTCCCAAGAGATTTAGACATCTTCTCACCTTTACCGTCAAGGGCAAATCCTTGTGACAAGATTTGTTTGTAAGGAGCAACGCCATGGTTAGCAACAGATGTGATAAGTGATGAGTTGAACCAACCACGGTATTGGTCAGAGCCTTCTAAGTAGAGGTCTGCTGGGTATTTGAGTTCTGGACGGTTGACCACTACTCCATTCCATGATGAACCTGAGTCAAACCATACGTCCATGATATCTGTTTCTTTCTTGAACTCGCCATTTGGTGAACCTGGATGAGTAAATCCTTCTGGCAAGAGGTTCTTAGCATCACGTTCCCACCAGATGATAGAACCGTGTTCCTCAAAGAGTTGAGCTATATGTTCAATAGTCTCAGCTGTCATGATTGGTGTTCCGTCTTCAGCATAAAAGATAGGAAGTGGAACTCCCCAAGCACGTTGACGAGAGATAACCCAGTCGCCACGATCACGAATCATGTTGTAAAGACGAACTTTACCCCATTCTGAGTGGAACTTCACTTTTTCAATTTCATCCAAGATTTCTTGGCGGAATTTAGATACAGAGGCAAACCACTGTGGAACAGCTCGCCAGATGATTGGTTTCTTGGTACGCCAGTCAAATGGGTATGAGTGAGAAATTTCTTCTTGAGCAAGGAGCAAATCGCCCAGTTTTTCGATAACAGTTGGAACAACCTTGTCGTAGAATTGACCTGCAAATTCAGGGCCGGCATTTTCCATCATAATACCGCGTTCGTTAACTGTTACAGCAACTTCAAGGCCGTTGGCAACACCAACATTGTAGTCGTCCTCACCAAAACCAGGGGCTGTATGGACAATACCAGTACCAGAGTCAGTTGTAACGTGGTCACCGAGGATCACCAACTCATCTACAGCTGTATCCCATGGGTGAGCTGTCACAATTTTATTCAATTCTTGACCACGGTAGGTCGCCAATACCTGAACATCAGCCCAGCCAAATTTCTCAGAAAGACTATTCAGTAATTCTGAAGCAACCACAAACTTACGAGATTCGCCAGCTGGTTGTACCAATACATAATCAATATCTGCTCCAACTGTCAAACCACGAGAAGCTGTGATAGTGAATGGAGTTGTTGTCCATACGACGATATAAGTATCTGTATCTAGGACACCTTTACCATCTTTGACGCGGTTAGCATAGTAAAGGGAAGTTGAAAGCAAGTCATGGTACTCAATTTCCGCTTCAGCAAGGGCTGACTCAGAAGACCATGACCAGTAAACTGGCTTGGCCCCACGGTAGATATAGCCTTTTTTAGCCATTTCACCGAAGACACGGATTTGAGCTGCTTCATAGTCCGGAGTCAAGGTCACATAAGGGTTTTCCCAGTCACCAGAAACACCCAAACGTTTAAAGTCTTCGCGTTGTTTATCTACTTGGGAAAGAGCATACTCGCGGCAAAGTTTCAAGTACTCAACCAAGTCCATTTCTTTACGTTTCACGCCTTGTTTTGCCAAGACTTGCTCGATTGGCAGACCATGTGTATCCCAACCAGGAATATAAGGTGCGTAAAATCCTGACATAGACTTAGAACGAACAATAATATCTTTGGAAATCTTGTTCATGGCATGTCCAACGTGGATATTTCCGTTTGCATATGGAGGTCCATCGTGCAAGGTGAAATGCGGTTTTCCTTGGTTCAATTCTTGACGACGTTGGTAAAGCTTTGCATCTTCCCATTCCTTTTGCCAAACTGGCTCTTTGGTAGGAAGTCCTGCACGCATTGGGAAAGCTGTTTTCCCAAGGTTAAGGGTATCTTTGAGTTTCATGGTATCTCCTTTATAAATATTAACAAATTAAAAACCACGACTTCCAAAAAGGACGAAAATCGTGGTACCACCTTTGTTCGAAAAAAGACAGGGTCTCTTTTCCTCTTTTCCCGTAACGTGGGGAACGTCCAGTCTTACTGTTTTCAGACTGAATTCGTTGAGAGGATAATCTAACGACTAGGGATTGCAGGGCTCACACCATCTCCCGCTCGCTGAAAATATAGTTGGTTAGATTTTGTTCTCACATTTACTTTTATAGGATAAGAACAGATTCTTTGTTTGCATCTTCCTCAGTTGCTGCAGTAGCTTCTACGTCAACTGACTCTTCATGTTGTTCACTTTCATCTGTATGTTGATTTTGTTGAGCTTCAAACTCAGCTAATTCTTTATTTCCAGCCTCGATACGAGCTTGCAATTCAGCAACCTCTTCTGGTGTGAATTGACGAGTCATATCAATTGGCTCTTCCTCTGGTTGAGAAGGAATAGTTTCACCAAGAACTTCACCCACCACTTCTTTAAAGGCTTCATCGCTTGTTTGAAGATACGTTGCTGTTGGGCGAAGAATGTCTTCCCAATCAGATGACTCAACAATAGCCAATTGACTTTCAATCGTAGACTTGAGGCGTTGATGGAATACACGACTCTTGTTCTTCAACTCTTCTGTCTCAACAGCCACTTTCTTAGCGTTATCTGTTGCCTGACGAAGAATTTCATTTGCCTTGTATTTTGCTTCTTCAAGCAAACGCTGAGCGTCTTGTTCAGCTTGTTGAATAATATTGTTTGAACGTTCTTGAGCAGCCTGTTTGACACGCTCCGCAGTATCTTGAGCAATCAAAACTGATTGACTCAAGGAATCTTTCATCTCATCAAAGTAAGACAAACGTTCTTCCAAACTCTTAATGCGTGTCTCTTTATCATGATTGCTACGAACCAAATCTTCATAGTCACGAACAACGATATCAAGAAATTCATCTACTTCTTCTGGGTCAAAACCTCTAAATCTTGTACCAAAGGTTTTATCTTTAATTTCTAACGATGTAATTGGCATACTTTTCCTCACTTACTTAATAATAATTGAATGCTTAATTTTATCTTGTCTTTTTTTGTCTGTCCATTGTCTTTAACAACTTTTAGACGACCAAACTTTCTCACACTGATCAAATCTCCAACGGCAACCTGGTAATCAGATTTTTCAACCAGATGATAGTTCACCTGAACAGATTTTTTCTCAATCAGTTGACTAGTTTGATTTCTAGATAATTTCAAGGCACTTGATAAGAGGGCATCCAATCGAAAACTCGAAACTAAAATTTCTCGTTCTCTAAAGTCAATTTTAGATATAATCCTATCGGTAAAAGGACGTTCCTCCAGCGATACAGGAAGTCTGCCAATCCTTCTTATCCCATCCTGAAAAAGAGGAATAAAATCACGATTGACAAAAATCTGTGCTCTCTTTTCATCTACCAAGATATCACCAAATAATTTACGGTCAATTCCTAGCTGGTTGATGATTGTTCCCAATATTTTTCCATGGCTCAGCTGTTCAAACTTACTCGGATAGCAAATTTCCAACAAGGCCATTTCAAAATCTGATATTTCCGGTTCAAAGTAATCTGGATAGAGAAGAACACGAACCGACTCTGTCGGAAGAAAATCACCACTACTTTGGCAACCCAGTCCATATGTCCCAGCAAGCACCCTTAAAATCTGTTCTTGATGGGGATTGATAAAAGGAGTAAGCACCGGTACATATGTATCTTCTACCCGCCTTATCCACTCTAATCCCTTGTCAATAAAGGGAATATCATCTTGGGAAAAATGCTGATAAATGGATCGATTTACTGTCATAGTAATAGTACTAGTCGTGTTAAGATATTTCCAAGAAACTGGATTAGAATCAGCGCGACCCAAACCGTGAAATCAAGACCAGCAAATTGTAAATTGAGCTTACGAAGTGGCTCAATAACTGGACGAGCAAGTCTGATGACTAAGCGACCTAGTTGACTTTCATAGGCATTTGGAAACCATGAAAGAAGAGCAAATGCAACGAGAATGATGGAGTAAATGCTAACCGCATTTTGAATTAAACGGATTAAGAAAATCATTATCTTGCTCTATTTCGTTTAATATCAAAGCCGAACTCGGCACCTTGTGATTCATCTGGAAGTTTGATATCTTCAATATTCACGATAACGTTGACAGGCGTCAATAGATACATCGTACTCGCAACTTTTTTCATATTTCCAGCCAAGACGTGACGAGCTCCATCCAAGTAATCAAGGCAGCGACGCGCTTGTACTTCTGTCATGTATTGGAAATCAATCAAGATACTTTCATTTCCAGTTAACAAATCAACAATCTCAGTTGCATCCTCATACTTTCTTGGATAACGAACATCAATCGTCACTTTCTCATCTGAGTGATGGTTTTGCTTTGCCAACTCTTGTTGACGAGCATGGAGGCGAGTAATATTCGCATCTTTTACTGAGCCCGGCTGAGCAGATGCTGGTAATTCTTTAGAAGATGAGATGGCTGGGCTAACTGTTTCCTCTTGTTGAGTCTGGTAGTTAGTCACGTCTTCTCCATCTTCTGTAAAATAATCTATAAATTTATCGAATCTATCTTTTAAAGACATAGCTCTCTCCTATTTAAAAAATGCTGTACCGATTCGAACAAAGGTTGAGCCGAACTGAATCGCTTCTTTAAAGTCACGACTCATTCCCATGCTTAGCTCTGTCATCGGCATATTAGGGATTTGTTTTTCTCTAATTTCTGCTTGCAGAGCCTGCGTATCCTTGAAAATTTCTTTCAATTCATCACTGTCTGCCTCAAAAGGAGCCATGGTCATTAAACCAACATACTCAATCTGATCTAACTTAGCCAATTCTGGCAAAAGTTCTAGCAATTCTTCTTTTGAAAACCCATGCTTACTTTCTTCCCCAGAAATATTAACCTGCAAGAAACACTTGATAACATGATCTGTTCTCTTTTGAATTTCCTGGGCTAATTTTAGGGAGTCTAAAGCATGAAAGTAATCCACATATGGGATTACTTCTTTTACTTTCCGTCTCTGTAGTGTTCCTATTAAATGCCAAGTGACTGGGTAATCTTTCAAGGCCTGATATTTTTCTAAAAATTTATCAACCCGATTTTCACCGATATGATAGATGCCAAGCGGAAGCAAAGCTTCCGCTGTTTGTACATCTACATATTTTGTCACTGCGATTACTGAAACAGCATCTAGATTACGGTTGGCTTTTTGACTAGCATCAGCAATTTGCTGAAAAACTAATTCAGTATTTTTTTTCAAATTCATTGATTAACGATTTTTGAAGAATGGAGGTGTATCCAATTCATCCTCATCTTGTGAAACTGGTGTTTCAAAGCGTTCAACTGGTGAAACAACGGGATCTGTTTGGCGAACAATTGACTCACGGCGCAAGTCCCAATCTCCAAAAGCAGATGCTTGGTTGGTTTCAAAGCGACGCGGACTTGATTTAGGCAGTTCTGCTGTCTCTTCCAAGTCGAATTGACGGTCAAATGTGTGTGCTTGTGGAGTTTTAGTTGATGGTCGACCAACTGGTTGGTTGGTAGCAGACCCGACTACTTTTTCTAGTCGTTCTTGACGAACACCTGTCGCTACAACAGTCACACGGATTTCATCCTTCATGCTTTCGTCGATAGATGTTCCAAGCCAGATGTTTACACCTTTGCCAGCTGCTTGATTGACAATTTCTGAAGCTTCTTCTGCTTCAATCAAAGTCAAATCAAGACCACCAGTAACGTTGACAATCACATCCTCTGCACCATCTATAGTTGTTTCAAGAAGTGGAGAGTAAATTGCTTTACGCGCCGCTTCAACAACGCGTTCTTCACCACTACCGATACCGATACCCATAAGGGCATTCCCTTTGTTTGCCATTACAGTCTTCACGTCAGCAAAGTCAAGGTTAATCAATCCTGGGTTCGTGATCAAGTCAGTAATCCCTTGAACACCTTGGCGAAGAACGTTATCTGCTTCACTAAGAGCTTCAAGAAGCGGTGTTTTCTTGTCAACAATTTCAAGTAAGTTATTGTTAGAGATAATCAACAAAGTATCAACATGCTCGCGAAGTTCATTAATTCCTTCTACAGCGTACTGACCACGTTTGCTTCCTTCAAATCCGAAAGGACGTGTCACAACACCAACGGTAAGAGCACCAAGATCTTTAGCGATACGTGCAATAACAGGGGCAGCACCTGTACCAGATCCACCACCCATACCAGCAGTGATGAAGACCATGTCTGCACCGCTGATTGCTTCCGTCAAAGCTTCTTCGCTTTCTTCTGCAGCTTTACGTCCAACTTCTGGACGACCTCCAGCACCCAAACCACGAGTCAATTTGGGACCAAGTTGGATAACGGTTTCTGCTTTCGTACTGCTAAGTGCTTGTACATCAGTGTTGGCTGCGATAAATTCTACACCAGCAACACCTTCGTCAACCATGCGGTTGATGGCGTTACCACCACCACCACCGACACCAATTACCTTAATAACTGCGCCTTGAGCTGCTGCTGTATCAAATGAAAATGTCATAATTTCTTATCCTCTTTTATTCATCAAACATGCTTCCGATTAAACCACGGAAACGTTCTGTTAGCTTCGGTTTACTTTGAGAACTTGCTTGGAATTCTTCCTTGGGAGCAACTGGAGTTTCCTGTACAGTTTCAACTGGAGTTGGCTGTGTTGGGCTTGGTTGTGCCACAGGATTCAAACGTTGATTTGGGATGCCAAAGTTGATTGGTTTTTGACGAAGGAATTCATCTCCTTTAACTGCTTTTTGAGCAAGAAGATTGACTTCAGTCAATTTACCAGCAAACTCAGATAAACTAATCACGTGAGCAAATGCAGGGTTGCGAATTCCAACCTGATTTGGAACATAGAGTTTTACTCGAACACCAAATACTTCTTGGGCTAATTCAACAACACCCGGCAAAATTGCATTTCCACCGATAAGGACGATACCTCCTGGCAAATCCAACAAGTGTCTTCTTTCCAACTCTTGTTTGATTTGGTCAAAGATATGTTTGATGCGTGCTGAGATAATTTCTGCCAAGTAGCTTTCTGTCACTTCAACAGGTTCTACTTCGCCAATTACTTCAACTTGGAAAGTTTCATTACTTGCTAGCGGAACATAAGCTTCACCATAGTTCAGTTTCAAACTTTCTGCAATCTTTTGAGATGTTTTCAAGACTTTAGAAATGTCTTTTGTAACGTAATCTCCACCTTCTTGGTAGATGTTGGTGAATTGCAATTCTTGGTTGCGGATAGTCGCTACAGTAGTCTGACCTCCACCCATGTCAATGACAGTTGCACCAAATTCACGTTCGCCTTCATTGAGAACTGAGTTCACAATCGCCAAAGGTGAAATAATCACATTATCAACCTGGATACCTACACGTTCGACCGTCTTACGAAGATTGTGTAGAATCGTACGAGGACCTGTGTAAAGCAGACCACGCATTTCCAATCGAACACCCATCATACCACGAGGGTCACGAATTCCTTGGAAACCATCCACGATGAATTCTTCTGGAATAAAGGTAATCACTTCACGATCAGGAGTCATGCTCTTTGTCAAAGCTGATTTAACAACATCTTCAACATCCTGATCTGTGATTTCTTTTGTATCTGATGTTACAGGAATCATTCCTTGTGTTGGTTCGACCTGCAGAAGATTTGCTGGAAGACCAACGTTGACAGACTTGATAGAAATGCCTGCTTTCTCTTCTGCCTGTGTGATTGCGGATTTGATTGCCGAAGCAGCCGCTTCAATATCAACAATAATTCCGTCTTTTACACCTTTACTTTTGGCATTACTAACACCAATTACATTTACTTCGCCATCTCTATGCTCAGCAACTAACACCTTAATGGAGCTAGTTCCGATATCCAAGCCTGTAAAAAAACCATCTCTAGTCATTACATCGCATCCTCTCTATCTTCCAAGTTTCTCACTTCTATTTAATAACTATGTTTGGGCATAGCTATTCAAAGAATATTATAACACAAAAAAACTAATCATGCTTAGTTTTTCGTAAATTTCCTGCATGTTTTTTGAGAACATATTAGAAAATTTTTCTTCTGGAAAAAGTTTTTGATGTTCTTGTCAACAATTCGATAATATTTATAACCCATCAAAAAAAGAAGGTCTTTTTAGACCTTCTCTTGAATAAATTCTTCCGATTTTTGCTGTAAAAAAATCTCTAGCAATTTTGCTGTTACGCAAATTGCTATCACGATAACGCTCGAAACAATAAGGTAATTCAAAAGTTGTCCGTGATTTCCAACAAGTGGCGGTCTCGTTAAGAAACCATAATCCCCACTGACAACTAAATTAACAACCCATATCAGAGCGTTCAAGGTGAAGGTAATCACCGCTACATTTTTGAAGTTGAGCAGGGAAGCTTCATAATTCTTAAACAAGTATAGGAGCGCATTCCCCAAAAGTGCCACGTGCCCGATGATAAAGGACAGGATGGTCACGTGCGGAAACGGATAAGGGTCAAAGAGTGGGTAAGCCAGAGCAACGGTTGCTCCAAAAGTTCCTAGAAGGGCAAAGTATTGCTTGTACTTGGAAGTCCCTGGTATCAATAGCATAACAAACATGGCGATACGGCAATGATAGAAGGGTAAACTTTCTGACAGGGGCAGATGGTTCCCCCAATACCAGCTATACAGAACAATCAGTTGAACAGATTGAAGAATCTGAATAAATCGTTGGTAAGCCACTTTGTCACGAAAACGATAAGAAGCGTAGAAAGTAAAGGCCAGTATACATAACAAACCAATATACCAGTGGAGTTCAAACTGGGGCGGTTCTGATATCTGCGTGGTAAATAATTGATCCCACAAATTCATATTCTATTCCTCATTCATCTAGCCAGAGGCGGTAAAAAATTCACTTTCTCCAGCTTTTAAATTTTTTGAAAAAACTTGATTCTATACTATTCATAGAACACTTGCGTCTTAAATTCGCAACCTATTATATCATTTGTATTGCAGAAATGCACCTTACAGATACCCTTTTTTGATTTGTCAACTTCTCTAGCATAAACTAATCAACATATTGGTCTCTTTGTCCTTTATAAACTTGCCAAAGAATCTCCATTTGCTCCTTGGTGATGCGTTTTTCAGATAAGAATGGCAATTGGTCAATGGCAAAAAATTGAAGCTCAGCAATTTCTTGATTCTCTTGAAATTGTCCATCAAGAAGTTGGCATTCAAAGACAAACTTTGCATATTGTTTGCTCTGTAGTTGGAAACGATTGGTGTCAAAAACTGCAAGTAACCTTTCAGCTTTTGCTGTAAAGCCGGTTTCTTCTTCAATTTCCTTAAGAATATTTTCGGTTGGAGAATAGCCAACTTCACCAAAACCACCTGGCAAAGCCCAACTATCCTCCCCTTTTCCTCTAACTAAACAGACTTTTTCATCCTCAACAATCCAAGCACGGACGTCCATCAGAGGAGTTGCATAAGCGGACGTTGGTTTCAAGACTTCTGCCACTTCTTCTGCATCGAGGTCTGATACCTGATTCAACATTTCAGATAACAGGCTTCGCAAGTCCTCGTAACGCTCGCGGTCAAAAGGATCTTTTGTAAAGGTTAATCCAGTATCTGTAATGGCAATCATTCTTTGAAGATACTTGGCAAAATCACTTGCATTCATTTTCTAAACTTTCGACCAACTTAGCTAGATTCATAGAGTTAGAGCCTTTGAGCAAAATTTGGTCATTGGCACCGAGACTTTCCTTGACCTGCTTTATCATAGCCTCAAATTGATCTTCGTCAGCTGTTTTTTTGAAGTAGAAAACGTGACCGATTGGGAACATTTGACTAGCAAGTTGGGCCAATTCAGCGATGTCTTCTCCATAGAAAATAAGGGTATCCAGTACATCTGGGGAAAGGCTCAAAATCATCTGGTTATGGAGTTGAACAGACTGGTCACCAAGTTCCTTCATGTCTGCTAGAACAGCAATTTTCTTACCTCCTTCGTTAGCTGGAATGGCAGAGAATGTCTCCAAAATCAACTTCATAGCAGTGGGATTGGCATTGTACACATCTGACAAGATATCTGCTCCATTAGCTGCTTTCTTCCACTCAGTACGATTACGGGTCAATTCAAGATTTTGGAAAGCTAAGCGAATTTGCTCCTCTGAAACTCCTTCTTGCAAGGCAACATAGGATGCAATCATGGCATTGGTAGCATTGTACTTACCAGTCACTGGTAAATCAAGAGTTTGATTCAAGAAATTAGCCTTAAAGGTCAGACTATCCTTGCGTTCGACCAAGTCTGTGATTTCCAACTCTGCCCCTTGCCCAAAACGGACCACTTTTTTATCTGTAGGCAAGTAGTCCTCTACGATCGGGTCAGCTGGTACCAAGAGCAAGGAACCTGGTGCCATACCATCAGCAATTTGCATCTTCCCTTTAGCAATCTCTGAACGGTCTTTGAAAAAGGCCAAATGAGCTTCTCCAACCAAGGTCACGATGGCTGTCTTAGGATGAGCCAATTCAGACAAGAGATGGATATCTCCCAAGTGATCCTGTCCCATCTCCAAGACCAACTTTTCTGTCCCCTCAGGCATGTGAAGAACCGTGTAGGGAAGGCCAATCTCGTTATTGTAATTGCCTTGGGTTTTGTAGGTCTTGTAGGTTGTTGATAGTAAATGTGCCAACATATCCTTGGTCGTTGTCTTGCCATTTGAACCTGTAACAGCAAAGACATCGACCGCTGTTTTTTCAAGATAGTAGGCGGCTAGGGTTTGAAAGGCAGTCAACACGTCGTCTACTAGAATGTAAGGATGATTTGCAACCTCTTTCTCAGACAAGGTTACTACCGCACCATTTTCAAAAGCTGTTTCGATAAAGTCATGACCGTCACGCGCACCTTTTAGGGGCACAAATAAGTCCCCTGCAGCAATCAAACGACTGTCAAACTCAGCTTTTTCTAACTGAGCATCCGCAAAAAGACTAACATCATTTTTAGCTCCAACAGCTTGGGCGACTTCATGGATTGTTAATTTCATTTCTACTCCTTTAAAAAGGGTTGAAGTCCGAGAACTCTAATCACCTACAGTGACGATTCCGGCTTCTACCCCTCTCTTCCATCTTTATAGCAAATGCGCTTCGTGCTTGTTAAAGCTCTCCTTAGCAAGGTCAACCAAACGCTCGATTAGTTCTGGGTAGCTGATTCCCATATTGTCCCAAAGTAGTGGGTACATAGACCACTTGGTAAAACCTGGCATGGTATTGAGCTCGTTTAGGAAAACCTCGCCCTTATCTGTATAGAAGAAATCACAACGAGATAGACCAAGGCCACCGATCGCACGGAAGGCAGTTTCTGCATTTTGACGCATGACAGCTACTACATCATCACTAATCTTGGCTGGGATGTCCATGGTAATCTTGTTGTCAATATACTTGGCATCGTAGTCGTAGAAAGCAACGTCCTTGACCACTTCACCAGGAAGCGTGCTCTTAACATCGTAGTTTCCCAAGAGACCAACCTCGATTTCACGGGCATTCACTCCTTGCTCAACCAAGACACGGCTGTCATATTGGAAGGCAAGTTCCAAAGCTTGACGGAGTTCTTCTTGGTTTTCAGACTTAGAAATACCGACACTTGAACCCATGTTTGACGGTTTCGTGAAGACTGGATAAGTCAATTTTTCTTCAACTTCAGCGATTTTAGCAGTCACATCGTCCCCTTCGACAATGGCCACATAAGGAACTTGGGCAATCCCAGCAGACTCCAAGACTCGCTTAGTCGTGATTTTATCCATGGCAAGGCTGGATGACAAGATATTGCAACCGACATAAGGCATTTTCAAAACTTCTAAAAATCCTTGAACAGATCCGTCTTCTCCCATCGGTCCATGAAGAACTGGAAAGACCACAGCGCCTTCTTCGTAGATAGCACTTGGCGCGATTTTCTTGTCCCAGTCAATCGTCGCATTGGTCATAAGACGATCCTCTTGACCTGGAGTCTGGCTAAATTCTTGCGTTTTGATAAAGTCACCTGACTGGCTGATGAAGAAAGTCTTGACTGTGAAACGATCGTAGTTGACCGCACGCATCACACTCTCAGCTGAAAGGACAGAGACTTCACGCTCTGCACTTCGTCCACCGTATAAAAGAATAATCGTTTGTTTCATATTATTTGTTCCAATTCTAATAGAATACTCGTTCTTTAGTATATCATATTTGCTTCTTTTTTGAAACTTGAACATGGTACTAGAATTTAAGAGAGATAAAAAGAGACCGTTAACATCAAATTCGGTCTCCTTGCTTTTTAACTAAATGAATTGAATTCGTAAACTTGTCCAAACTTACAACTCTGTCCGATTTTCAATGGCTCGTAAGAGTGTGACTTCATCCGCATATTCGATATCTGCCCCCACGGCCAGGCCTCGTGCCAGGCGAGTGACCTTGATACCAGCTGGTTTGAGCAAACGAGAGAGATACATGGATGTCGCTTCTCCATCCGCTGTCGCATTGGTTGCCACAATCACCTCTGAAACCTCACTATCCATGAGACGAGTCATGAGGCTCTTGAGGTTGATATCGTCTGGACTGATACCATTCATAGGAGAAATGAGACCGTGCAAGACATGATAGAGTCCGTGGTATTCTTGGATATTTTCCATAGCAGCCACATCGCGACTATCCTCTAGCACCAAGATGGTTGTCTGGTCTCGAGTCGGATCTGTACAGATCGAGCAAGGGTCATCATCCGTCAAGCGACCACAGATGGAACAATAGGTCAATTCCCGCTTGGCAGATAGAAGGTTTTTGGCAAATTCATTGACATCGTCATCAGACATTCCAATGGTATAAAAGGCGAGACGAGTAGCCGTTTTGATCCCGATACCTGGTAACTTTGAATAGCTATCAATTAACTTGGCAATAGGTGTTGGATACAGCATAAGTTCCTTTCTAATTCATTGGATGTTGTTGATTATAAAGATTGATGATATCACGCGCAATTGAAGGTCCGACACCATTTGTTAGGTTGGTGTTGTGAGGAAAGACGACTGCGACCGCGATTTGAGGATTATCAGACGGAGCATAAGCAACTGCGTTGGTATTATTGGCTTTTTGACCACCATTGACATAACTTTCGGCAGTACCTGTCTTCCCACTGATGGAAACGGATGAGCCATTTGAAAAGGCACGACCAGTTGTTAGAGCGCTCGTTCCATGCGAAACTTGATAGAAACCTTGGTGCAAGAGAGCCATATCCGCTTCTGAGATATTGATCTTGTTCAGTTCCTTGGTGGCTGTTTCTTGAACTAGATTGCCTAAGCCACCTTGTTCATTGTTTCCATAAACTCCCTCAACGATGTGAGGAGCCAATCGTACGCCATTGTTTGCAATGGTTGCGACATACTGGGCTAACTGCATAGGTGTGTAGTTATCAAACTGGCCAAAGGCGTTATTAATATAGTTGGCCAAATCAAATTCTTTTGGTGTAAATCCTGTAGATTCATCTGGGAGGTCAATCTCTGTTGAAGCTCCAAGTCCATATTCCCCAAAGGTTGATCGCAACTTGCCCATTGCAGTTTCTAACTGATCAGTTGCGACTATCATATTTGGCTGGTAGGACTGCCCCATGATCCCTAGCGCAGTCTGAACCATGTAGGTATTAGAAGAGTACTCTAGAGCCTCAACTGCTGTGATAGGGAAGGAGCCATAGGACAAGGTATACCATGAATTGATCGGAGCCGAACCTTGGAAAACAATCGGCTGATCTGTCAAGGTTTGATTGCCTGACAAGACCCCGTTTTCCCAACCAGAGCTAAGGGTTGCTGCCTTAACGACAGATCCTGGAACAAAGACATTGGTTATCGTTCCAAGTGAATCTGAACTTAATTCACCGGATTCGACATCATGCTTGACACCCGACATAGCTAGAACTGCACCGGTTTTAGGATTGAGGGCTACAGCGTAGACTCCTTCAGAGTATTTGGCTCCACCGTTACCCAACTCTGAGTTGAAGTAGCTCTTGAGTAGGTCATCTACACCATTCTGGAAAGTTAGGTCAATTGTTAGTTTGATGTTGTTTCCTTTGCTTCCTTCTTCGACATTTTCTACACTTTCCATATTTCCGTGTTTGTCAAGGTGGATTTCCTTGACGGAGCGTTTGCCTTGAAGAACATCTTCATATTGCTTTTCAAGATAGGAAGTTCCCACTCGGTCATTGAGAGAATATCCTTTTTTCAAATAAGCGTCCACTTCCTCCGCTGGAAGACCTGATTTTTCACTTGATACACTACCTACAATTGAAGACAAAGAAGTGTCTAGGACTTTTCTATCCCATGAGGTTGAAATACTGATACCTGGTAATTCCTTGGATGCTGATGCAACGAGAGCAACTTGGGTATCATTCAAGGCATCCGTAGAAATGGTTCCTGTCGCAAAATTTTCAACGGCATTGAGCTGACTAAAGAGATAGATTTCCTTTTTCTGGTCATCTGTATAATTGAGTTGACTCACGTCAATACTTTCAACTGCATTATTGTAGAGAGTTGCTTCTGATAAACGATTTCCATCTGAATCCAGGCGTTTATCACTTGGTAAGGATTCGACTGTTTTTTTGTAAACGTCCTGGTCCGCCAAGTAGTAGTCTGCAATCTGACGGTCTGTCAAATTAGGGGAGGTCACATTCACATATGTGAGAAGTTTCTTGGCTGTCTCCTTCAATTCTGCTGCTGTCATTTTATTGTTTCGTGTGAAAGAAACAACCTGCTTGACAGTGTTTTCTACCAAGGGTTTCCCTGCCGCATCATAGATCTGTCCACGAGCTGAACTGGTTGTTACCCTTGTTTGGCTGGCTGAGGCCAATTTTGTTTCATAGAAATCTTTATTGAGCACCTGCATATATAACAATCGACCAATAATGGCCATAAACAACAGGATAACAATGGCAAACAGTAAATTAAGCCGAATAGGAATCGAATGGCTATTGAATTTTCTCATACAACTAAGACTCTTTTCTAGAAAAATTTCCGATTTTCACCTTTATTTACATATAAAATAATAGAGCAAACAGGTGATGTTCAGTACATTTCATTGTACCATATTTTACGGAGAAACTCTTGGAAAAGTCGAAGCATTTTTTGACTTTTAACTGAAAATGCCTTTTTATTTGGTTATCCTATTTTCTATGATATAATGATAGTAATAGTTAGGAAAGCGTTAACTTTTAAGACTTTGACTCATAAAAAGGAGCCTCATGAACAAGCCAGATATCGCAACCATAATCGACCTCCATTTTGAAGAATTAACCGAGCTCGAGCAAGAAATCGCTCGCTATTTTTTGCAAGCTGAAACGATCCAAGATGATCTCTCTTCTCAGCAAGTTACCCAGAAATTACATATCTCCCAAGCAGCCTTGACCCGCTTTGCCAAAAAGTGTGGTTTTACAGGCTACCGAGAGTTCGTCTTTCAATACCAGCATCAGGCTAGTAAACCGGACACTCATTCACACAAACACAGTCCTTTGACTAAACGTGTTTTGCGAAGCTACAGTATCATGCGAGAACAAACGAAGGATTTGATTGACGAAGAACAACTGGAGCGCGTTGCCCAGTTAATCGAAGATGCTGAGCGTGTCTACTTCTTTGGAACAGGCAGTTCCGGTCTTGTCGCTCGTGAAATGAAATTGCGTTTCATGCGTCTGGGTGTGGTCTGTGAAGCCTTAACCGATCAAGACGGCTTTGCATGGACGACCAGCATCATGGATGAAAATTGTTTGGTGCTCGGCTTTTCTCTATCTGGCACTACCCAATCCGTTCTAGATAGTTTGCTGGATGCCAAGGACATGGGAGCCAAGACCATTCTCTTTACCAGTTCTCCTAGCAAAGACTGTCAGGCCTACACCGAAACAGTCCTAGTCGCAAGTCATAGCCAATCTTCTTACATCCAGCGTATTTCCGCTCAACTCCCTATGCTCTTTTTAACAGATTTGATTTATGCCTACTTTTTAGAAATCAATCGTGAGAGCAAGGAAAAAATCTTTAATAGCTATTGGGAAAATAAAAAACTCAACGGCTATCGTAGACAAAAACGCGCTAGAAAATCCTAGTTTGGTTGGACCAAACTAGGATTGTTTTGTTTTGAAATGATAATAAGCTCATAAGTGATCTTTCCAATCTTTCTCTTTGAGCTAATGCCGTTTTTATCCTTATTTTTCAGTTCTTCCATAAATTCTCCTTTCCGTTTTTTGGATTTTTGACAACAAAAAAGGAAGTATCGGCTACTTGCTTTTACTTCCTCTTCAATGGTTTTATTTAATTGTTTCGCTTCTACAAACCGAGATTTGAATATATGAGTATAAAGATCTTATATTTTAATAATGACTCTAATTAAACCAGTGGATTAAATGTCTAATATTTCTAAAATCTCTCCATTTTTATATTTTAATTCTATTTTTTCAATCAGTTCTTTTCCTAAATGTTTACTAAAGGTGCTTAGTTCTGAAGAAATCTCAAAAATAATATCATGTTCAACATTATCTGGAATAAAATCTGAATTATAACTATCTTTATTTGACCAATAATTCCAATTTACATCCGTTCTTTCATAATAAACATAATTTTGTTTTCTTGTAACATATACTCTTTTATTAGTTAATTTTCTTCCGTCTTCAGATTTGAAAAAATCAGAATATAATTTCAAGCCTTCAAATTGCTTATATTCTCTGATTTTATTATTTGAAACGTTTAATTTTATTTCTTTATATTCCATAAATTACCTCCATATATTCAAAAATTGGACAAAAGTGAAAATCAAGGAACCCAAGGAAAACAAATTCTAATTTGTCAATTTCTTATCCATCCTATTATATCACTTTTTTCTTCTTGATTTAAGTTTTAGTATTTAGAAACAAAGTAGAGTGCTTGCACCGTCTTCTAAGGCTATCTCCTCTCATATATTTTTCGATGGTAGAAATTCTGCTCCTATCGTTCTTTTTTTGTAATTCTCTTTGTCTTTCCACTACTTTTCATATACTTGACAGTTTTTCTATCATCAAAAAAAGAATTAAGCAAAACATTTTTCACTCAACTAGTGATTAAGTGTTCTGCTTAATTCTATAATTCCAAACTAGGATTGTTTTGTTTTGAAATGATAATAAGCTCCCAACATACCTGCCGTATTTTGGTGATAGGCAAATTCTAATCGTGTTTTTTCAGCTAGGCTTGGCACCAAGGCCGCCTTCAAGGCTGTGCGAATCTTTGGTTTGAGGATAGCCTCTTGCCCCATGATACCGCCACCGAGAATGACCACTTCTGGATTGGCAACGAAGCAAATATTTGCCAGACCTTTTCCAAGGTAATCTACCATGCGGTCAATGCCAGCCATACAGATCTTGTTTCCTTCTGTGGCCTCCTTGAAGATGCGTCGCCCATTCCACTGGTCAACTGGTTCTCCATGACCTGCTGCCACATATTCTACCAAGGCTGTCGTAGAAGCCAAATCTTGGAAAGCCCCATCCTGCATATGCATATAACCGACTTCACAGGCAGAATTGCTAAATCCATGAAAAACTTTCCCATCCATAATCAAGCAACCACCGATACCTGTTCCAATGGTCAAACAAAGTGTCACACTCGCTCCCTTGCCTGAACCAGATACTGCCTCAGCAAGACCTGCACAGTTGACATCATTTTCAATTTCGCAAGGAATATTAAAGCTAGTCTCGATTTCCTTCTTGAACTGAGTTCCTGCATAGTTCGGGATTTGAGGTCCCGCATAGAAGATTTCACCCTTGTCAGGATCCACCATTCCTGCAGAAGAAATGGCAACACCTGCTACTGGGCCCTTTTCTAAATAGCTGGCTACGATATCTTTTGTCTTTTGTAAGATATGGGATCCACCCTTATATGCCTCAGTTGGCATTTCATGCGATTCAACAAGTTGGCCTTCTTGGTCAATTAAACCATATTTGATGTTGGTTCCGCCAATATCAATTGCAACGTAGTGTGTCATAAATACCTCCTTATGGATTAGAGGAAGCGCTCCTTGGTTTCACGAATCAAGGCTGCAGCTGCTTCTACAACTGGGCGATCTTCTTCAGTTACTGGTGTCAATGGTGAACGAACTGAACCAATGTTCAAACCTTCATTGATCTTCAAAACTTCTTTGATGACACAGTACATATTTCCATGTGCAGCAGTCAATTTACCGATGATTGCATTGATAGCGTATTGCAATTCACGCGCTGTTTCCAAGTCTTTTTCAGCAATCAACTCATTGAGTTTCAAGAAGAGTTCAGGCATCGCACCATATGTACCACCGATACCAGCTTTAGCGCCCATGAGGCGGCCACCTAGGAACTGTTCATCTGGACCGTTAAAGACGATACGGTCTTCTCCTCCAAGGCTGACAAAGGTTTGGATATCTTGAACTGGCATAGAAGAGTTCTTAACACCGATAACACGAGGATTCTTCAACATTTCAGTATAAAGACTTGGAGTCAAAGCAACTCCTGCCAATTGAGGAATGTTATAAATCACGTAGTCTGTGTTTGGAGCTGCAGAACTGATATCGTTCCAGTATTTGGCAACTGAGTATTCTGGCAAGCGGAAGTAAATCGGCGGAATCGTTGCAATGGCATCTACACCCAAACTTTCTGCGTGGCGAGCAAGTTCCATACTGTCTTTGGTATTGTTGCAAGCTACGTGAGCGATGATAGTCAATTTGCCCTTGGCAACTGCCATGACTTCTTCCAAAATCAATTTGCGATCTGCCACACTTTGGTAGATACATTCACCAGAAGAACCATTGACATAGAGACCTTGAACTCCCTTATCAATGAAGTATTGAACCAAGGCACGCGTACGCTCTGGACTGACTTCTCCTTGATCATCATAACATGCGTAGAAGGCTGGAATGACACCTTCGTATTTTTTTAAATCTGACATAGATTTTCTCCTAAGATTTCTTTTTTCTGCTAAGAGCAGTTCTATTTTTTACAAGTTTAGTATACACCTTGTGAAAATCGCTTTCAATATCTTGTATACACTTAGATTTTAGTTTCTACTTGTATTTTAGAAACTGTAACGATTGAAAGTAGTTTCAGAAACGAGCCATCCTACTGGTATTTGGCGAAGATTTTCTCCATCAATCCTGCTTGGAGAAAGACTAGCAAACCAAAACCAAAGAGGATAAAGGCCGATCCACCCAAAAGGAGAGTGAAGGCGGATAGATAAAGAACCATCACAATAAGAAAGAGAATGGCTAACATGAGGAAGAACCATGGAAAGTTAAAACTTGCCAAGATAAGCCCTTTTTGCAGCACTTCTTTCCATGACAAATCATAGCGCGCAGCGATGGGATAACTAGCCAACATCACGAGAGTAAGGAAGATGAGAATCCCCAAACAAATAGCTTTCACAATCTGGAAAGGCAAAGCAGTCTGTCCCCAGAAGAGATAGAGGTCTAGAAGGCTTAATGACACAATGCCCAACTCTATCAGACCCAACTGAAGCCCCAGTTTCAGATTTTGCTTGAAGGCTCTTAGATAAGTTCTAAAGACTGGTACCCGTCTGCTTCTCTTAATCTCAAACATGGTTTCATAAAGGCTGATTTTCGCCACTCCAATCGTTACGATGGGCAAACAAGAGACGACAAAAAGAAGATTGACTGTGACGATATCCAAAACCTTCTCACTGAAACGCATGAGAAAATTATCTGTATCAAATGCTGCCTTGATAAGGCTTACTCCTTTTTGTGCCATGTTTGCTCCTCCTGATTCTTTTAATCAATCAAAATTTTAAAGAGATACTTGCGAACTTTTTCTTCCATACCTGCATAGCCATTTGGCTGATGCGGTTCTCCTGGGAAGAAAATCGCAAAATTGTGATAACCCAACAAGAGTGGGTAGCGTTCATGACAATGAACAAAGCCAATGTCACTCGCTTCGTCGAATGCTACCGCTTCGTCTTTGATACGTGAACCGTAGCTCGAATATTCATGTCCTTCTACCAGCAAATGCAAGTCTGCATAGTTCTTATGATGCTCAAATTGATCATTTTCAGCTTGATTGAGGACATTTTCCTGAACAACTAGAAAGACCTTGTCCCCGTCAATCTCATACTTACCGAGTTCGAAAGAATCCTTACGGTGCTGATAGAGATAGTCGATAGCCTTGTCTAGATTGGGATGGATTCCTTTGTAAAAGGCGATGTTTTTCAAATCGTCAAAAATCATACTGTTTCCTTCGTTTCTGATAGTTAACTAAAATCATAAATTAAGTTGATAAGTGTCTGACAAAACTTCACGAAGTAACTGCATACTCTCCATTTTGTAGACACTTATAACTCTGTATTCTCTTATACTCAATGAAAATCGAAGAACAAACTAGGAAGCTAACCGCAGGCAATACTTAAGTATGGCAAGGTGATGCTGACGTAGTTTGAATTCGATTTTCGCAGAGTATTATCCTTTAACAGCTCCCATAGTAATACCCTGAGTGAAGGATTTTTGGAAGACTAAGAAGACTGTTACGATTGGCACGGCTGCAAGAGCTGCACCCGCCATGATCAAACCATAGTTGGTCGCCATTTCGGCCTGCATGGTCGCAACCCCGAGTGAGATAGTCAAGTTTTGACGTGAAGTCAACATAACCAACTGCATGAAGTAGTCGTTCCAAGTATTGATGAAGGTAAAGATTGCAAGGGCTGCAAATCCTGGTTTCACAATAGGGAAGGCTACGCTCCAGAAGGTACGAATTTCACCACAACCGTCGATTTTAGCTGATTCAAGCAATTCTGTCGGGATATTTTCACTGAATTGTTTCATAAGGAAGACCCCAAACGGCCATCCGATCAAAGGCAAGATAACTGCCCAGAGAGTATCGTGAATTCCCATGAAGTTGACGATACGTACCAATGGTACAAGGACAACTTGTTTTGGAAGTGCCATAGCAGCGATAAAGACTGCAAAGAGGATGCGTTGACCATAAAAACGTTTTTTAGCCAAGACATAACCTGCTAGAGAAGAGGTTGCACAGACTAAGAACATGGTTACCAGTGAGATAAATACAGAGTTCCACATCCACTGCATGGCAGGGTTTTGCACCATGAGTTGTTGGAAGTTTTCCATTGTTGGAGCTTTAGGGAACCATTGTGGTGGAATCATAATAGTATCCGGTTGTGATTTGAAGGCCCCTGTCAAGATCCAGTAGAATGGAAAGATGAACAGTACGGTCAACAAGAGCAAGATAATCGTTGAAATAACAGTAAAAGCTGTTAAGGGTTTCTTTTGTGTAGGTTGCATAACTGTCTCCTTTCTTTAGTATTCTACGTCGTTTCCGAGGATCTTGAATTGAGCAAAGCTGACAATGGCAATCATCACTGCCAAGAAGACACCGATGGTATTGGCATAGCCGTATTCTGTCAATTGGAAGGCTTTTTCGTAAAGGTAGTACATCAAGGTACTTGTTGAATAGTTTGGACCACCAGAAGTCAAGAGCTGAATCAAAGCGAAACATTGGAATGAGTTGATGGTTGTGATGATCGCGATGTAAAGAGTTGTTGGAAGAAGGCTAGGCCATTTGATCTTCCAGAAAACTTGAAATTCAGTCGCACCGTCAACACGCGCTGCTTCAACAAGTGAGTTATCAATATTCCCCATAGCAGCGATATAAAGGATAATCGGTTGACCAACAGATGTTGTCAAAAGGATAATCATAATCGCTAGCAAAGCCCAGTTTTTGTCACCCAGCCAAGAAATGTTTTGGCTGATGATGTGGCTTGACTTAAGGACAAAGTTTAAAATCCCTGATAGTGGATCATAGATCCATTTCCATACAACCGTTACGGCAACACTACCTGTAACTACAGGAAGGAAGAAGACGAAACGATAAAAAGAACGGGCAATGGCATTTTGATGATAGGTTTGAGATGCTACAAAGAGAGAGAAGAGAACCACAATCGGAACAGATCCAATAACCAGGATAACGGTATTGATCAAAGACTTCACAAAGACAGGGTCTTTAAACATGCGAATGTAGTTGTCCAAGCCCACAAACTCAAATTTAGTCATGGAGTAGTTAAAGAAACTTGTAATGAATCCCATAATCATAGGAGCCAAGACAAAGATGACAAAGAAGAATAACACTGGTGCTAGGAAAGCGTAGGAAATCACTGTTTCCCGCATACGAATTTTATTGACTTTCACAGTCGGCACCTCTCTTTCAAATAGAATAGTTTTTGATTTTCTTGAACTGTTTTAAAACCAAAATGAAATTTTTTAAGATTCGCTTATGTAAGAACTTCATTTTAATTTCGTGACAGTTCCTTACATTTCAAACAAAAGTCCCCCTTTTCTTACACCGTGGTGCTCAGGGAAAAGGGGGGAATCAATCTGACTTAGTGCTTATTGTTTTGTAGCTTTTTTGATGGTTTCATTAGCTTTTTCAGTGAAGGCTTTCAAAGCATCCGCTGGTTTTTCATCACCATTTGATACAGATTGCAACATTGGGAACCAAAGTGTTCTCATTTCAGCAAATCCATCGATAGTGTTGTAGTATGGTGAGTAGTATTTAGTCCAGCTGCTGATTGTTTCCATACGTTTGTCATCATAAAGTTTGCCAAATGATGTACGAACTGGGAAGGCACCTGTACGAACAACGTCTTTAGGCCCCCATTCTTTGTCATCTGCGATGAATTGAACGAATTTCTTAGCAGCTGCGATTTTCTTGTCGTCTTTGTTGTTAAATACTGCAAATCCATTTACAAGGTATTCAAGAGCTGGCTTACCAGAGTCTGATGGGAATGGTACTTCTACCACATCTACCTTACTTGCTTCCAAGAGTTTCGCTTGGATACCGTTTTGAGCTGGTGCCCAAAGGATTGTGTATGAAGTTTGACCGTTGGCAAAGTTTTGGATATCTGCTCCACCATCAAATTGTGAACCGTTGTTCAACAAACCGTCTTTAATCCAGCTAGCAGCTTTTTCAAGACCTTTGACGAATTTAGGATCGTCTGTTGTATATTTGGTTACGTCTTTGTCTGTTACAGAACCGCCATAAAGGTTTGCAACGAAGGCACGTGTTCCTTGGTCTCCCCCTTGACCAGAACTGAACAATGAACCTGGTGTATAGCCTTTATCTTTAAGCGCTTTCAAAACTTTTTCAAAGTCATCAGTTGTCCAACCTTCTTTTACAAGGTTTGCAACTCCAGCATCTTCCAACATTTTCTTGTTCATAGCCATGTAGAATGGAGCAGAACTGATTGGATACATGTAAGCTTTGTCGCCAGCCTTACTTGCTTGTACGATGTTTTCGTTGTTAACATCTTTGACGAATTCGTCTGTGAAGAGGTCGTTCAACTCAGCCAATTTACCATTTTTACCGTATTGGATGATACGTCCTGGTGCGTCAAAGAGTACGTCTGGCGCTGTTCCTGCTTCGATGGCTGTTGTGATTTTTTCAGGACCTGACTTGAAGTCGATGGTTTCCAATTTCACTTTTACATCTGGATTTGCTTTTTCGAAAGCTTCGATGATTGATTTTTCATAAGTTCCAACACCGTCACCCGTTTTTTCTTGTGTGAAGACTGGGAATGCCCACCAAGTGATTTCTGTTTTTCCGCTATCGCTACCAGAATTTCCAGCATCTTTACTTCCACCAGAGTTACCACAAGCCGCAAGGCCAAGAATCGCAGCACCCGCAAGTACTGTACAAGCTAGTTTTCTAAATTTCATTTGTATTCTCCTAATTGATAAGCGTATCCATATTGGATAATGAGCAAGTTTATATTTGTATACGTTTTCATTTCATCCGACGCATCGACCACTCTCCTCTTTTTTGAGATTGTGTTATTTAAGACCGGCAACAAAGCGTTCCGTAATCTCTTTTGGTCTAGTAATCGCTCCACCAACAACGATACCTCGCACCCCATATTCAAGGATTTGCTTAGCTTGTTCTGGTGTGTGAATCTTCCCTTCAGCGATGACATCCACGCCGGCATCGCAGAGTTTTTTGATCAGTTCAAAGTCTGGACCATCTACCTTAGGACTATAAGAGGTATAACCTGATAGGGTTGTTCCAACAAAATCAACACCTGCCTCAACTGCTGCTATTCCTTCTTCAAAGGTACTGGTATCAGCCATTAAGAGTTGATGCGGATATTTTTCTTTGACTTGTCGGATAAAGTCTTGGATTTTCAAACCGTCGTAACGTTCACGTTTGGTACAATCCAGAGCAATGACCTCAATATCTAGTTCAGCCAGTTCATCCACTTCTCTCATCGTAGCTGTAATGAAAGGCTCCTGTGGCGGATAGTCACGTTTGATAATCCCGATAATTGGGAGTTTCGTAACCTCCTTGATCTCCTTGATATCGCGAACACTGTTTGCTCGGATACCGACTGCTCCACCTTGCTCAGCCGCTTTGACTAGCAAGGGAATGACTCCTCCCGCTTCTGTATAAAGCGGTTCGTGAGGAAGTGCCTGGCAAGAGACAATGATTCCATCTTTGATTTGTTCAATCAAGGCTTCTTTGCTGATCTGTGGCATCCTCTTTCCTCCCTTTCTTGTTCTTATGGGCTTATTATATATTATTTGTTAAGCGCTTTCAATAGCTTGTAGTAGAATAGATTTCAGTTTCAAAAGTATTTTATAGAACAGCCGTTCCTGAAAGTAGTTTCAGGCCTCTTATGATTTCGAATCAACCTGAATGTCATCAAAAAAGATAGCAGGCTTGAAAACCTGCTATCTCTTCCGAGACCTACTCAAATAGCTCTTGCTTATTATTCTTTTCTCTTCTTTCCAAATGCAAAAAGTGATAAGAGGACGCCTGCAAGTCCAAGGGAAAGCAATGAACTTGTTTCCTTGCTTCCCGTATTTGGAAGTTCATCTTGTTTAGCTGCTGGCGCTTGATAGGTCACATCTTGGCCTAGAGACAGTTTGTTGTCTGCAGCTGCTAATACTAGATTGGTGTCTCCCTTGTACTCTGGCACTTCATGGACTGCTGCCTCAGCGCCATTGACTCCACCCTTATACTCTGGCAGGTCATTTGAAGCTGCCAAGACAAAGTTAGCACCTCCGCTATATTCTGGAACCTCGTTTGAGGCTGCTTGAACTGCATTGACACCACCCTTGAACTCTGGAATCTCATGGACTGCTGCCTGAACTGCATTGACACCACCTGTGAATTCTGGTTTTTCTACCGTTGGAGCCGGTTCTTCACCTACCGTTGCCAATGGTCCCGTGTACTCTGGTACCTCTGCCACGGCCGCTTCTTCTGCATTTACACCACCTGTGAATTCCGGTTTTTCTACTGTTGGAGCTGGTTCTTCACCTGCTGTTGCCAATGGTCCCGTGTACTCTGGTACCTCTGCCACAGCCGCTTCTTCTGCATTAACACCACCTGTAAACTCTGGAACTTCATGGATAGCAGCTTCACTGCCATTAATACCATCGCTTAGTTTAGAGCCAGCTAAAGAAACTGGTAAATTGTGCATGCTTTCAATTGCACCCTCAGCTAGACCTGTAATCCTTTGTCCCATATCCTCTGGATCTATTGTGAATAAGAGAGTTTTTGTATCGTACTGGGTCATAAAGGTTGCTGTCTTGCCATTTGCCAATTGAAGGGTCGGAGCCTTGTTTACCAATACTTCCGAATCGAACTCCATGGCAATGATACCTGGCCATTTTTGGATAGCATATTTTACTTTTGCTTCTTTAGGAGAAATTCTTTCCTTAGTCAAGAAATCCCAGTTAAATTTCTTAAAGGAAAGTGTGTACGGAACTCCTCCAGGAGCATGGTGTTCATATAAAAGTCCAAATTCATCTGGCCCGATTTGTTGAAGTGAGTTATAAGCATATTCTCCCTCCTGAATCAAATGGTGGTGCAACCAAGTTAGTTGACCATCTTCTTCTACACGAGCCACTCGAATATAACCATTTTTACGACCTGGACCATTTGCATTTGCCAAGAGAATATACTCTTTGCCATTTTGAACCGTGTGAGTCGCAGCCATCTGAACATAAACATCTGGTACATCGTAGCGTTCAACGTTATTGTCCCAAGTTAGACCACCATCATGACTGGTTGCAACCTGTAGATCTCCTGTCAATCCACGCATAAAGAGTTTGAGGTCTCCATTGTTTAACTGAACAACAGAAGCTTCCGTATTTTGAGCATAATAATTGCTCATGGTGCTTGAATCAACCACTGTACCATCATAAAGTGTACGATTGTCATTGACACCACCACCCATATGCCAAGTCTTACCATGGTCGTCTGAGTAGATGATTCGAGATGATTGAGAACCATTGAGGTGGTTAGCTCGGTTGGTCGTATAGACAGGAACGACGATTCGACCTTTATGCGGTCCAGTACGAAGGGTAATCCCCACTCCAGGCCCAACACCTAAAAATTTCATCCAATCGGCTTTGACCATCGGAGTAATATCTTGAGGCGCTGACCAGGTCTTCCCGTCGTCATCACTGTAGGACATCCATAGGTAGCTATCCTTGGCAATTCTAAATGGAGAAGTTTTGTTTGTTGTGAAGTAGATATTGCCCAGTAGCTGGTCACCCTTGTATAGATCACCCTTATCGCTATAGGCTGGTTTAACAGGGTCTACAACAACGCGGTAGTCTGTTGCCTTACCATCTGGAGTGTAAACTGTACCATTTTCTCGAATAGTATAAGCTTCCTTTTCTCCTTCTCGATAGAGGATTTGATAGGTTTTCCCATTGATTTCTTTGTAGGCTTCTTCTTTTTGCGAAGACATTCCAAAGATTCCTTTTCCTTCTGGGAACATGTCATAAATGGCAAAGATGCGTTTGGTTTCAGGATCTTGAGTCAAGGTCATATCAATATTCACTGGTGAACCGATTGATGGGTCAGAAGCTCTTGGATTGTCACGTAAGTTGGTAATGGTTACTCGATCACTCCAATTTTTACCATTATCTTCACTGCGTCTGATGACCATGCCGATATCACCCCAGTCACTCGAATGGAGACGACGTTCATCTGCACCTGCAATCAGCGTTCCTTTATCTGTCTTGAGAAGAGCTGGGATACGATAACTCTTGATACCATCTTTATTTGGTTGATTGTTACTACCACCTTCAAAGACGTCTTCTTTCTCAGTGACTTTTGCTCCCTCAGGAAGTTTCTGTTCCAAGTCACCTCTTTCAAATAATTGACTCCGTGTTTGAACTTCATCTGGGCTTAAAGCACGATCATAAACGGTTAAGTTTCGAACTTGTAGGTTTGATGCCCAAACGGTTTTCTTGCCCCGTTTGGTTGCTCCAAGTTGAGCTTGATTAACATCTGGCATATCTTTAATGAAGTTACCAGACTTGAGACTTGTTCGAGATAAGACACCGTTCACATAGAGACGAACTCGACCATGAGGTAACTCTGCTGTCGGTTGTTCGACAGTAAAGGTCACGGAATTCCATTGTCCAGGGCGAACTTTCAAAGGAGCATCTGTATACTTATCATAGAACTGCTCCCCGTTAGCGCCACGCCCTTCAATAAGAGCTGTATTATCAAGGACCGACATAGTAAAATACTCATTTTCCTTGGTTTCACTGGACACAGAGAAGAGATTGTAAAAGCGTGGAGCTGATGCATCTGGTTTGAACTCCATGTGAACTGTAGTATTTTTTAGTTGCTTTAGTTTGTCTAGTTCACTTGATAAATCAACTCTCTGACCATTTGCCGCATTGGTTTCAACATCTTCTTTTTCAAGGACAGGATTGGCATTTTTTAAATCTCTTGAGTAATAGTCACGAGGAATAGCACCCTGATCCTCTGATTCCTCTTCCTTATTTGCTTCTTCTGCAGGGGTTTCCGTAGAGGATGGGGTTTCTGATTCTGCACTCTCATTTTTTTTCAAATGATCTTGGTCCACCTCAACGCCGTTGTCTTGAGCTGCTGCCAATTTACCAGCCAAATCCTTATCCAAATGAGCAAGATCTCCCGAGGACGCTTCTTTTGGCAATTCTGATAAACCTTGACCAGGTTCGACAGTTTCTGTACTTGCCCCTGCTGCATTGGCTTGCTCTTGAGCTAAGACTGGATTTACTCCAAATACTACTGTACCAATCACTACAGATGCCGCCCCAACTGCAAATTTTCGAATTCCGTATCGCTGTTTCCGATGTAAAGATTTGTAATTCATGTTTGTCCTTTCATTTTTCATAAAATAAAGCGCTTTCTTTTTTCTTTAAAAATTTTTATTGTCTCTTCAAGAGACAAGTTTTTACAAGAAAGTAACCAACTCAATGAGAGCTCCCAATCCTCTCCCATTTTCTGCTGAGCTCGAGTTTTTAATCACCCAGCAGCATTTTTCCTCCTTTCACAAGTGACTTTTCCTTTATTATACAATAAAGTCTTATATTTATATCTGTGTTCCCACAGAATAGATTTTACTTTTAAGGATATTTTAATATTTTAAATTTTCTAAAAGTACTTTCAGGTTTTGGACATAAAAAAGAGAGCTCCTGGGCTCTCTCATTCATTATCTTGCGTACTTAAAAGGAATCTCACTACCACAGAGCCAGTTATAAACTTGGTCATTGACAAAAACATTCATGGCTTCGTGGGCATACTCAGGCATGATGCGATAGATCTTATCACAGGTCAGACGGTTGTAAATTGCAAACTGGGTAATGGGATAACAAACATCGTCATCCAAGCCCGTAATCATCTTGACCTCACCTTGAATGCGATGGGCAAGATTTTTCACATCGATGTAGGCAAGGGTCGCCATGATTTCCTCCTCTGTTTCATGGAAAGGATCGTGGAACTTGAAATAACGGAAGAGTTCATCATAGGCTTCACTGGTATTGCCAATCTCAATCACTCGTCTAAAGTCAGACAAGAAAGGATAGATGGCAACTGTTTTCTGAATCCTAGGATTGAGCGCCGCTGCAACCAGGGCTAAAGCCCCTCCCTGTGAGGCGCCATAGCTAGAAAGTCTTTCCTCATCTACCTGAGGTAGACTAGCAACAATTTCGATCAACTGGTAAATATCCAGATAGACATCCTTATAAAAGAGATGTTCCCGACCTTCCACAGCACCACGGATGATATGCCCCTTCACCGTATTTCCTAGTGGAGAGCGCAAGCCGTCTTGCGAATAGCCCGACTGGCCCCGCACATCCATGGAAACAACACCGTAACCAGCCACCGTATAGGCCAGCATGTCAGCCCAGTCCCAACCACGCCCCATGTATCCATGGAAATGGAAGATTAGCGGAACCTTCTCCTCAGTCTTTGGAAGGACGACGCGTGCATAGACCTTGCCTTCATTAGTTCCCTCAAAGGTCAGTTCATAGCACCTTACTTGAGGAATATGGAAATCCTTTTCCTCCCACTGGTAGGCAGGAAGGACTGAAACTTTTTTGACTTCCTCATTCCAAAAAGCATCAAAATCTTCTGGGACCTCATCCCTTCCTTTATAAGTCTTGATTTCTTCTAGCAAAGCTGGGTTTTTCATAGCATGCTCCTTTTAATTTGTAATCGTTATCATAACTGTAGCATATCTAGAAAAGCAATGCAAGAAAGAATGGTAAACAGAAAGTGATTTTAAATTCTCCTCCCTCAAACGCATCGTTTGAAAGTAGTTTTAAAATCTTAAACTTATAATCCTCCGTTTTACATATGATCCTTCACAGCAACTGCTACCATTTTGGCTTTGGCACGGACTTTAGTAGCCACTGTCATCTCCATAGCAATAATTGCTTTTCTTTCCCCTAATTCCTCCAGAGTAGAAGTGACCACAATTTCATCTTCAATTGGACTAGGACTAAGGTAATCAATCTCCAAGCGAGCTGTAATAAAACGTCCTATCACAGTTGATTCCGTCAGTTCCAACCCTTTTTGATGATGGGCAAACCAAGCTGCTGAGGCCGTGCCATGGCAATCAAAAATAGTCGCTATCATTCCTCCAAAGACATTTGAAGGAACTCCACCAGTATAAGCATTCTCAAGCTTTATACGACTAATACAACTACTCCCATCTACACTTGGATAGGTTTTTAAATGTAAACCTAAATCATTCTTTGGACCACATCCCCAACAATGCTGGAATCGTTCTCCATACCTATCCTGGATAGCAATCGTTCTGGTTTCTAACATTCTTTTCACTCCTCCTTATTCAGATGGAGTCATTATATCAAGCTTCAGTCAAAGAGTAAATAGGCTTGGAGACTAATATCTTTTTATCACTTGACTAAGTTTGATTTATAGCCGACCATTTTATAAAAATAAAAGAGCGTTTCCGCTCTTTGTGTATCAATAGGTGCTAGCTCCTTTCTCTAGTTTGAAAGTCTGAAATTTCTTTTGGTAGGTTACTTTAATAGTCATGTGAGAGTCCTCGTTTCTTTTTGATGACTCTAGTATAAGACCCAAACCTAAAAGCTAGCTTAAGTTTTCCTTAGAGAAAACTTATACTCAATGAAAATCAAAGAGCAAACTAGGAAACTAGCCGCAGGCTGTACTTGAGTACGGCAAGGCGACGTTGACGTGGTTTGAATTTGATTTTCGAAGAGTATTAATCCAGATGTTCTCTCTTTTCTAGATGGAGAGCAATCATGCGCCACTCCGGATCCTCTCGCCAACCTTCTATCGAACTAATGTAGCTGGCAACTTTCCTGGCTTCTTCCAAAATCGGGAAATCTTCGATAACATCAGCCACTTGAAACTCTGGAAGTCCTGACTGTCTGGTTCCAAAAATCTCACCAGAACCACGCATTTTCAAATCTTCCTCCGCAAGGACAAATCCATTAGTTGTTTCTGTCATGATACGCATGCGGTCTTTCCCAGAATCCGTCTTGGGATTAGCCACGAGAACAGCATAGGACTGCTTGTCCCCCCGACCAACACGACCTCTGAGCTGGTGAAGTTGGCTGAGGCCGAAGCGATCGGCATCCATGATAATCATGACGGTCGCATTGGGAACATTAACCCCAACCTCGATAACCGTCGTCGAAACCAGAATATCCGTTTTTCTCTCTTTGAACTCCTGCATAATCTGGTCTTTTTCGTCACTCTTCATCTTGCCATGTAGGAGGGCTACTTCTGCCTTACCAGTAAAATGAGCCGTCAACTCTTCTGATAAGGCAATGGCATTTTTCAGATCCAGAGCTTCAGATTCCTCAATCAAGGGAGAGATGACGTAGGCTTGCGAACCTTTTTGGATTTCCCCCTCTAACCAAGTCAAGACCTGAGGCAACTGCTCATGCTTAATCCAACGCGTCACAATAGGCTTCCGCCCTGCTGGCATCTGATCAATAATGGAAACATCCATATCTCCAAAGGCTGTGATAGCCAAGGTTCGTGGAATGGGCGTCGCCGTCATCATGAGAACGTCAGGATTGTCCCCTTTTTCACGTAAAATACGCCTTTGCCCCACACCAAAACGGTGCTGCTCATCGATGATAATCAAGCCAAGACGAGCATAATCAACCCCATCCTGTATCAGAGCATGGGTTCCGATAATCAAATCAGCCTCACCCTTGGCAATGGTCTCTAAAACTTCTCTTTTTTCTACAGCTTTTAAGGAACCTGTCAAGAGAGCCAGTTTCAAGTCTGGAAAAAGGTTCTGTAAACTCTCAAAGTGTTGCTCTGCTAGGATTTCTGTCGGTACCATGAGGGCCGCCTGGTAGCCAGCCGTCACCGCCGCAAACATGGCCAAGCCAGCGACGACTGTTTTTCCGCTCCCCACATCCCCTTGTAAGAGACGATTCATGTGGTGGTCCGACTTCATGTCGGCCAAAATTTCCCGCAAACTCTTTTCCTGAGCTTGAGTCAGGGCAAAAGGCAGACTTTCTTTAACGGCTGTCACTTTTTCCTGAGACCAATTCAGAACCAGACCGCTTCCCTGAACTCTATTTTCAGACTTGAGCGTCTGCAACTGCATCTGAAAATAAAAGAGTTCCTCAAACTTGATACGGCGAAGGGCCTGCTTGTATTCTGCCAAATCCTTAGGAAAATGCATGGCACGGACAGCCTGACAACGGGACATGAGTTTGTATTTATCAAGTAAAGACTGAGGCAGATTTTCCTCAATCAAAAGGTCCAATCCCTGATCAAAAGCCGTCTTGATGACCTTGACCAGACTGGCCTGACTGATTCCCTGAGCCAGTCGATAAACAGGTTGGAGGTCATCTTCCACCTGAGCCAGAACCTTCATCCCAGTCAGACTGGCCTTAGCACGGTCCCATTTCCCAAAGACAGCAAGGGTTGCACCCAACTCTATCTTATCAGCCAGATAGGGTTGGTTAAAAAAATTCACCGCAAAAACGACTTCTCCCTGCTTGAGGCTAAAACGTAGGCGATTGCGCTTGAAACCATAATACTGGACACTGGCAGGGGTCACGACTTGACCAGACAGAACCGCCTTTTCCCCATCTTCCAGATCTAGCACCTGCTTGGTCTTAAAGTCTTCATAACGGAAAGGAAAGTAGAGCAAGAGGTCTTGCAAGTTTTCAATTCCTAGTTTGGCGTATTTCTCTGCTGACTTCGGTCCCACACCAGGTAAGACATGCAAGGGTTGATGTAGATTCATGCTCCACTCCTTTCTTTTTAATAATATTCTCTCGGAATGCGGTCGCTGAGGAGACAAACCACCTCATAGTTAATGGTTCCACGATAGGTCGCTACCTGAGTTGCTGTGATTTCCTTGTCGCCGTTGGTGCCGATCAAGGTTACTTTTGTTCCTAACGGATAAGGCTTAGGCAGACGAATGGTAATTTGGTCCATAGATACTCGTCCGACGATTGGGCAAGCTTGTCCATCTACCAAGACGGAGAAATTTTGCATGTCTCGTGTCCACCCGTCCGCATAGCCGATTGGAACAGTCGCGATGACTTGCTCGCTATCCGCCTGATAGGTCGCTCCGTAGCCCATGCAAGCTCCAGCTGGAACTGTCTTGACATGAACTAGGGCAGATTCCAAGGTCAAGGCTGGTTTCAAGTCATAGGGTAAGTCCAAGACCTCTCCACTTGGATTAAGACCATACATGGCATCTCCCATACGAACAGCGTTAAAAATAGTCTCTACATGCCAAAGAGTCGTTGCCGAGTTGCTGGCATGAACCAGTTCTGGAAGACCTTTCATACTGGCCAAAATAGCTTTAAAGCATTCTAACTGCTGATTAAAGTAGGTATCTGATTCCTCATCTGCAGTCGCAAAGTGGGTAAAAATTCCTTCAACGCGAGCACCATGTTGCTTGAGCAAGTCTTGAACCAAATCAGCTTCACTGGCCTCTCTAAAACCAATCCGTCCCATTCCTGAGTCAATCTTGAGGTGGACAGTCAAGCCAGTTAAATCTGCTTCCTTATCTAACAGCGCTTGAATCCACTCCAATCCTGCCACAGTCAAGGTGATGTCATATTTTTTAGCTAGGGAAACAGCTTCGATTTCAGAAACTCCTAAGATGAGGATTTTCTTGTTTATACCTGCTTGACGCAACTCGATGGCTTCATCAATATTGGAAACGCAAAAGCCATCGACATCGTCCTGAATCGCCATCGCAACGGCAACAGCCCCATGACCATAGGCATTGGCCTTGACCACTGCCCATTTGAGCGTTCCTTCAGGGATATGAGCTCCCATTCGCTGAATATTTTGTCGAATAGCTCCCAGATGAATCAGAGCCTTGGTTGGTCTATGTGGACTAGCTTTCATGATTTTCCTCCAAAATAACACTGGCTGTCACAAACTGATCTGTATGGCTGATAGATAGCCAAATTTTCCCTAAAAATGGTGCCTGACTAAAATAGGGAGCCCCGCGTTCATTGTTCAAAACTTCCAAATCCTGAAAGGTCAGTTTGCCAATTCCTGTTCCCATAGCCTTGGAAAAGGCCTCCTTAGCCGACCAGCGGCCTGCCAAGTATTCAATCTGTCTGCGCCCTTTGAGACTGGCAAAACGCTCCATTTCTTTAGGGGTCAGCACGCGCTTGGCAAAGCCCTCACGTCGTGTAACTGCGTTTTCTATCGAAGCCAATTCTTCGATGTCAATTCCGTGTCCAACTATCATACTCATAAAAGGAGCTGAGATTCCCCCAACTCCATCCTTTTCACTTATTTTGTTAAGGTAGTATAAATTTCTTCTACCAAGGCTACTGTATTTTCCCAACCTAGACAAGGGTCAGTTATGGAGCAACCAAAGACCTCTGGTTGGTTTTGACGACCATCTGCTAGGTAAGATTCGATCATAAAGCCTCGAACCGTCTTTTTGATTTTCTCATTCCAGTCACGATTCAGCAAGGCTTGACGAACAATGCGAATTTGTTCCATATACTGCTTGCCAGAATTGTCATGATTGGTATCGATGATAATGAAGGGATTTTCAAGTCCCATAGTCTCATAGCGATTGATGGCATTTAAGAGTGTTTCATAGTAGAAATTGGGTTCATTTTTACCATATTCGTTCATGGCACCACGAAGGATAACGTGGGCCAAGGGATTTCCTGAAGTTTCCACTTCTTGACCATGGTAAAGGAAGGTTTGCTTGTTTTGAGCCGCATAGATGGCATTAAACATGACCCCAAGATTTCCAGATGTTGGATTTTTCATCCCAACCGGAGCATCAATCCCAGAGGCTACAAAGCGGTGTTCTTGGTCTTCCACTGAACGAGCCCCTACAGCATGGTAGCTGACCAGATCATCAACCAAAACGAGATTTGACGGATAAAGCATCTCATCAGCTGTTGTCAATCCAGTTTCGGTAATCACTCGGTAGTGTAGCTGACGAACAGCCTGCAAACCATTGATGAGACTAGGCGCTTCGCTGGTATTTGGTTGATGAATCATTCCCTTATAGCCATCTCCATTGGTACGAGGTTTAGCCGTATAGACACGCATCACGATAAAGATTTTATCCGCAACTTTTTTCTGCAAGTCTGCTAAGCGACGAGCATATTCAAGCACTGCTTCTTCATTGTCAGAAGAGCAAGGTCCCATCACCAAAAGGATTCGGTCATCCTCACCGGAGATGATGGCTGCCAACTCTCTATCGCGGGCTTCTTTTTTTCGCAAGGCTTCAGGTGACAACTGGGTCTCAGCCTTGATTGCTTCAATATCAATTTCTTGACCTTTTTCGATAAATGCCATCTTACTCTCCTAGCGTTTGGTAAATTTCGCGAACAAGTGCTTCTGTGTTGTCCCATCCGAGACACGGATCTGTAATGGACTTACCAAAAACTTCTGGCTCATTTTGACGTCCATCTTCTAGATAGGACTCAATCATAAAACCACGAACGTATTTTTTGATTTTCTCATTCCAGTCACGGTTAATCAAGGTCTGACGAACGATACGGATTTGATCCATGTATTGCTTGCCTGAATTGTCATGATTGGTATCTATGATGATAAAGGGATTTTCCAAGCCCATCTTTTCATACTGATCAATGGTATCCATCAAATTGTCATAGTAGTAGTTAGGAATATTTTTCCCGTATTCATTCAAGGCACCGCGAAGAATGGCGTGGGACAATGGATTCCCCGTTGTTTCCACCTCTTTACCGAGGAAGAGGAAACTCTGTTTATTTTGTGCTGCATAAATCCCGTTAAACATGACATTGAGATTTCCAGATGTGGGATTTTTAAATCCTGTTGAAAAGTCTGCTCCACTCGCTACAAAACGGTGCTGTTGATCCTCTACAGAACGAGCTCCAACAGCCATATAAGAAATCAAATCATCCACCAGCGGAAGATTTTCAGGATAAAGCATCTCATCCGCTGTTGTCATTCCCGTCTCGGTAATCACGCGGTAGTGGAGCTGACGAACAGCCTTGATCCCATTGATCAAGCTAGGAGCTTCTGTCGCATTTGGTTGATGAATCAAGCCCTTATAGCCATCTCCATTGGTGCGAGGTTTAGCCGTATAGACACGCATGACCATAAAAATACGGTCTTTGACCTCTTCTTGCAAAGCAGATAGACGCTTGGCATACTCAAGAACCGCCTCTTCGTTATCAGATGAACATGGTCCAATCACCAAGAGAATACGCTGGTCTTCCCCACGGATGATGGCTTCCAATTCCTGATCACGTTGATTTTTTCTCGCAAGAGCCGCTCCCTCTAATTTAGACAAGGCGCGAACTTCTTCAATGTTAATTTTAGGACTTTTAGCTTTAAATACCATGATTCATCTCCTTATAAAGCAAACGGACACCAAGCAAAAAATGATTTTTACCAGGTATCCGCCTGTATCTTATCTCATATTATTGTCTCTTACCATGACAGTTCTTGAATTTCTTACCTGATCCACATGGGCATTGGTCGTTTCGTCCGATTTGGCTCAAGTCCAAATCTTCTGGAAGGCTTGCCTGCTGCGCTGCGATATTACGAGTCGCAGTTGTACTGATATTGTGTTCAGTTTGCGGACGTTCTTGCTCATGGATTTGTGCTTTCATCATCAAGCGGGTCACATCGAATTCAATCGATCCAATCATGTCGTTAAACATGCGGAAACCTTCTGCTTGATATTCTACAACAGGGTTGTTTTGAGCATATCCACGAAGACCAACAGCATTTCGCAACTGGTCAAGAGCATCGATATGGTCTGTCCACTTGTTGTCTACAACACGTAGAATCAAGACTTTTTGGAATTCTTTCACTGCATCTTCGTCACGAAGCTTAGCAACTTGGCTGTCATAGACTTTCAAGGCACGTTGGAAAAGTTCATCTTTGATAGCTTGGTCTGACAGACCTGCAAGGTCTGAACGGCTAATTGAATCTTCTGGAAGCAAGTTATACTTAGCGAAGTTCAGGATTGCTTCCAATTTTTCATCTTCCTTAGAACGAGCATGTGCATCCACGATACGTCCAATGGTACGACGAATCATAGCATGGATTTCTGGTGCCAAGTCACGATCTGCAGTAATGACATCATAACGTTGTGCATAGATAATCTCACGTTGTTCACGCATAACATCATCGTATTGAAGGACTTGTTTACGAGTATCGTAGTTGTTTCCTTCGACACGTTTTTGAGCTGCTTCAACTTGACGCGTTAACATGCGAGATTCGATGGCTTCGTCAGACATGTTGAGACGTTCAAAGACACCTTTCAAACGTTCTGAACCAAAACGTTTCATCAAATCATCTTCAAGAGACAAGTAGAATTGTGACTCACCTGGGTCTCCTTGACGTCCTGAACGTCCACGAAGCTGATTATCAATACGGCGACTTTCGTGGCGCTCTGTACCAATTACGCAAAGACCTCCAAGTTCACGAACCCCTTCACCAAGCTTGATGTCGGTACCACGACCGGCCATGTTGGTTGCGATGGTAACTGCGCCACGTTGACCAGCGTTCATGATAATTTGCGCTTCTCTGTAGTGGTTCTTCGCATTCAAGACTTCGTGAGGAACACCTGCTGCTACCAATTTCTTAGAAAGGAAATCACTCGTTTCAACGGCAACTGTACCTACCAAGACCGGCTGACCTTTTTGGTGACGAGCTTTTACATCTTCAACTACAGCCTTAAATTTCGCATCAAGACTTGCATAGAGAAGGTCTGAGTGGTCGATACGTTGAATTGGACGGTTAGTTGGGATTGGGATAACACGAATGTTGTAAATTTCGCGGAATTCTTCTTCTTCTGTTTTACCAGTACCTGTCATACCTGCCAATTTCTTATACATACGGAAGAGGTTTTGGTAGGTAATAGAAGCTGAAGTCTTAGTCTCATCTTGGATTGGCACACCTTCTTTTGCTTCAATCGCTTGGTGCAAACCATCAGAGTAACGACGACCTTCCATGGTACGACCTGTAAATTGGTCAACGATCAAGATTTCCTGCTCTTCACTAACCACATAGTCGATATCGAGAATCATGATATAGTTGGCACGGAGGGCATTGTCGATAAAGTGAGTAAGAGCTACATTTTCAATGTCGTAGAGATTTTCTAGTTTGAAGTAGCTTTCAGCCTTGTCAATACCAGAATCTGACAAACCGATCGTCTTAGACTGAACGTCAATGATATAGTCGTCTTTGTCCAAGGATTTCACGAAGTGGTCTGCCATATGGTAGAGTTGGCTTGTTTCAACTGCGTTGGCACCTGAAACGATCAATGGTGTACGAGCTTCGTCGATCAAAATTGAGTCAACCTCATCGACCAAGGCATAGTTAAGCGGACGTTGTACCATGTTTTCTGCACGAACGACCATATTATCACGAAGGTAGTCAAAACCAATCTCTGAGTTGGTTGAGTAGGTAATATCACAGAGGTACGCTTCTTTTTTCTCCATTGGAGATTTGGCTGCCAAGTTGATCCCTACTGACAGACCAAGCCATGAGTACAATTCACCCATCTCAGTCGCGTCACGTTCTGTCAGGTATTCGTTGACAGTAACTACGTGAACCCCTTTACCTGCAAGGGCATTGAGGTACACTGGCATGGTCGCCGTCAAGGTTTTCCCTTCACCAGTACGCATCTCTGGAACGTCACCATGGTGAAGAACAATCCCACCCATGACCTGAACTTTATAAGGGAAAAGTCCAAGGACACGTTTTGCTGCTTCACGGACTACCGCAAAAGCCTCATATAACAGTGAATCAAGTGATTCTCCCTTATTGTAGCGTTCTTTAAATTCGTCAGTTTTTGCTTTTAGTTCTTCGTCCGACATTGCGGCCATTTGGCTCTCATAGTTAAGAACCTTATCAGCCATCTTTTCTAGACGACGAAGTTCCCCTTTATCATTTTCGATAATTGTTTTTAAAATATTAGCCATGATTTTCCTTACTTTAGATTCTGAATATTTTAGAATGTTCTTTTAATTTTAGCATATTTACCATTATTTTTCAAGAAAGAATCCTTGTTTCACAAGGGGAAAAAAGGACTAGAAGCCAGTCTAGTCCATCATTTTTTAATGTTTAATTTCCCAAGAATGCAGGTAATATCCCAAAATACCAAAAGAGATTAATCCAGAAGGCCAAGCAAAAGATGATGCCAAAGACGAGAAGACTGATTTTTTTAATCAATACGGAGTATAGGATGGATAAAACACCAAAAACCACAAAGAGTTTTTTCATAACGAAATAATACACTGAAACTCCTCCTATTTGCCAATCCCAAGGAAGAAAAAACATGAGGAACCAGAGAAAGCAAATCGTAAGGATATATCTCTTGTAGTGCGCTTCAAGAAAGGCTTTTGTTTTCTCCATAGCAAACCTCCATTTCAGTCACTGTCTCTTCCCTTTTATTATACCAAAAAAACCTGGAAAAAGCTTTCCAGGTTCGGGTTTGAAATCACTAGTCATGCTAGAGAAATCCCTTTATTCATAGGCTGATTCACTTTATTGACTTGATGAAGAGGTTCCAAAATCGACCTTAGGAACTGTCTTGGCTTCTTCTGTTTCTTTAAAAGTTTCAGCTTCTTTAAAGTTCATCATATTCGCAAAAAGCACGGTTGGAAAACTTCTCAACTTTTGATTGTACTCGGCTGCGACTTTATTATAATCCTTGCGTGCTACAAAGATACGATTTTCACTGCCTGAAAGTTCGACCATTAGTTGCTCAACATTTTGATTGCTCTTGAGTTCTGGATAATTCTCCGTCAAGGAAATCAAGCGGGAAAGAGCAGAGCTCAACTCTCCCTGAGCCTTTTGATTTTCTTCCGAAGTTACTGAGCTACTACCGATTTTAGCTCTAGCATCCGCAATCTTGGTAAAGACTTCGGTTTCATGATTCATTTGTCCTTTAACGGACTCCACCAAGTTACCAATCAAGTCCGAACGACGTTGGAGGGCTGTCGAGACATCAGCCTGAGCCTGCTCCACTTTAGTCTGTTCACCAACCAGACCATTATAGGTCGTCACTGCGGAACAACTTCCCAGAACTAGTAGTCCAAAGAAAATCGCCACTATTGAGAGAATTACTTTATTTTGTTTCATATCAAAACCTTAACACTTTCTTTTATCAACTTTTCTGAGAAAATACTCAGATTTTAAATCAATTTCCCAAACTTTGTTTTTATTTTTAATTAAGGAGTGAACTCTTGCAAAGGAGTCACCTTACTGCATGGAGAAATCGGTGTGAGCAATATATGATCACTCACCAGTCATCAGACGACCCGCCACCATCGAAGCCACCGCCGTCCCAGCCTCCAGATGAATCAGAGCCCGAGTCAGACCAAGAGGATCCTGAATCTGATGAGTCACCGCCCCACCAGCCACCACCAGAATCATCGCCATGTGAACCGCCACCACGACCTCCAGATATAAATCCGATAATCATCACGATGAAGTAAATGAGAATTCCAAATCCGATAACTCCGTCACTCGAACTGCTTTTTCGATGCCGTCTCGAAGAACTGCTCTCACCAGCATACCTTTCAAGTTCCCTTAAGCGACTAGAGTTGGTAGTATAGCCGTAGCTACTTTTAGAACTTGAAGCAGTCGTACTCGATCCACTATAGAACATGTAGTTGAGATTATTGACTATTGAGAGAACACCCTTGTTATAGTCACCATTTTTAAAGTAAGGGCGTGCTGTTGTCAAGAACCTGTGAGTCTGATAGTCAGTGATTTTACTGGCCACATTATTACTGGTTTCAATCCGTGATTTTCTATCTTGGACTGCTATGACGACCAAGGCACCATTGTTATCTCCCGAGTAGCCAATCTTCCAAGCTCTAGCTGTTTCATTGGCTACAGTCTCGATTGTTTCTCCATCTAGGCTTTTCACAACGTAAACACCCATCTGGAATTTTTCTGATTTTTTACTATTGACATTATTCAATTCCCGAATCTGACTTATAGTCTCATCCGTTAAATAATGATCCGGGTCATAGATCCCGTACTCAGGTTTTTCAGGTGCTGTGAATGCTGACAAGAAGAGAAAGACCATCAGCAACCCAAGCAAGCGAACCAACAAACTATTTTTAAATAATCTGCTTCTTTTCATAATAACCTCCCTGATAAAGGAAAATTGATTTAAGGAATTATAGCATTTTGATTTTTACAAAGAAAGTACATTTTCATTACAAATAGATTACAAAATCTAGGAGAATAATTGAATTTTGATGACAGATTCAGCTCTACATCTATTCCCCCTCCAAGACCAACAAGAAATAATTAGGAAAATGACTACTTCATAGTCAAGAGAGGAACAAAAAAGAGAGCCAGAGCCCTCAGTTTAATCAATGAATTCGTAATTTTTTCATAATCTGTATTTGTAAATTATATCTATATAAGCTACCGTTACTTCGTGTAATTGAAGAACATCCAATACGCCGAGCAATTTCTTCTAACTTTGAAATTGAATACTTAGTATAAGTTGCCCTCTTTTTGAGTAAAAGTAATATATCATCAGTATCAGAAAATTGGTTAAGAATAATTCTTCCTTTAGAACTTGAATTAACAGTAAACAAACTGAATAAGAGCGCGGTCTGTTCCGAGGTAAATTGGTTTGAGTACTTCTTCCTAAAATAGTGGAATGTCCTCAAAAGATTTTTTAGTATATTGTCAGAATTGATAAACTTATAACTAAAACCAATTCCAAATTTTAACTTATGATTAGTACCTTTTTCCCCACTCGATGTTACACCATATATTAAATTTTTTATTCTGTAATAAAGAATCCAAAAATCTTTATCAGTATGGCTGGAAGAGTTATAATATTTGAAGTATCTGGTCAATCTGTTCAAAATTTTTTTATCATACTTATTTTTAGAAATATCAATATATAACTTCTTGCCTTTTATATTAAAATTATATCCTAGATAGTCAAATTTTAGTTCATTATTAGCTAATCCATATTCATATATCTCTGTTTTAGTTTCATTAGCTGATAAACTAATTTCGTTCAATAAACTAAATAATAAATTTCTCTCACTATCTTTATCAATAGTCATACCTTTAGGATAACTTTTTATCATTAATATGTCATCCACATATCTAACATAAAAAATTGGAGAAAATTCTCGTCTTATAGCATCATCAAATTCTTCTAAATAAACCTCAGATAATGCATTAGAAAATGGCATTCCTAACGGAACACCAGAGATGTCACTATTAAAAATAAACTTTTTAATAATATCCATACTAGAGTCTTTTAATAAAGATGATTTAACTAATTTTTTATATAGTTTGTGTTTGTTGATGGATGGAAAGAAGTTTTTAATATCTGATTTTATGACAAAAAATTTCTGAGGTGTTGCAGTTAAATTTGACTGATTATAATAAATACTCCCTTGACTTAAAAATTGAATCAATGATTTTATAATAGCATTCCTGTTTGGAACACTTAGATTAAATTTATTAATAATCTCAATGTTTAAAGCTTCTAATTCACACCTTAATGATTCATCCCTTAATTTATAAACTAGTCTATCACCTTGTTTAATTTTTACAAACATTGAGTTAAATTTCATAAAATATACTCCTAAAATTGTAGGCAGACTGAGTGGAACAAATATTTATGCTCCACCCGAGATAGTCGGCACAGAATAACTAGTAAATATATGTGCTTTTTAAGTAAAACTTGAAATAATCTTTTTGTGTGTATAAGAACCTAAACTTGTATTAAACTTGTTTTAACAAGTATTAAAATATTTAGTGTTCTCAAGCCTACACTTTATATGGTACAATATAAGGGACAAAAAATCAAGGATAATTAAATTATGAATAAACAATATCTTAAACAGGAATGGTTTTTAACTACAGAAATTCTCCCTTCTGAGGTACCAATCTTTTTCTCAAATTCACCATTAAAAAATAATTTAGAAAATTTGATGAATCTGGTTCCAACCAATAATAAAAAGTTTAACGAAAAATTCAATGGAAAATATACAATACCACTTCACTACGAAATCCCTAAAAATAATGGTAGTTATAGGACAATTTCGTTGATGCATCCTTCTTCACAGTTAAAGTTTTTATTTTATATTATGAAATATGAATATTTACTAATTAACTTTCTTCAAAAGTCTAAATTTAATGTTCGTAAAGTTCAAAAAGCAAACACTATAACATATTCAGAAAGCAAAGCTTTAGAAAAAGAACTGTTAAAAATAGAACAAGATTTTGGCATCGAAGGAAATAATTCTATTACAAATGAAGAATTGGACCCTTTCTTTAAAAAATATTTCACATATAATAAGCACCATAAATTATCTAGTATTCTAAATTCTCCTAGTTTTAATAGAGATAGTTTGCGATATAGATTTTTTTCTAAACTCGATATCCAAAACTTTTTTGGAAGTATATATACACATTCAATCACATGGGCAATTGTTGGAGATAAACATCTAGGTAAGGAATACTCTGATTGGTCGTTGAAGAATACTTTTGCTGCTCAATCTGACATAATTCAACAAAAAAGCAATGATAACGAAACTAATGGAATTATAATCGGACCAGAAATAAATAGAATAATTGCTGACATTATTTTAACACACTGTGATTTTAATATCGAGAAGAACTTAAATCAGCAAAATATTTACTTCAATAAACATTATAAAATTTATCGCTTCATTGATGATTACTACATTTTTTCCTCAACTTACGAAATACTTGAGATTATCGAGCAAGAAATTTCTAAGGAACTTTCTAATTTCAATTTAAAACTCAATCTTGATAAACATCAAATTAAGGAGCAGCCTTTCTCATTGGCTGATTCATCCATTATACAATTAAAACAACTTCTTTATAGTTTCAATAACAGGAGAGAACTAAACCTTCTGAAATTGTCACAGAATCCGAATGCTATTGAAAACATTGAAAAGTATAAACAATGTCTTAATAGAGACTCTGAGGATTATAAAATTTCAGTAGGCAAGATAATTCTTAAGGAGCATACTTGGAATCATCTATATGATACAATAAGAAATATAATTAGCAATACACATAGTTCTAAAAGGCGGGTCGTTCTATACTTTTTAAAGACTATCTCTTTAGAAATTTATGAACCAATTTTTATTAATCAAGAAATGACTAACTATAATAAAAACTTTTATGAATACCTTCGAACGATATATACTGCTCTTGATCAGATAAATAATATCTATTTAATTCATCCTGATTCTGATACAACAAAGTCATACATTTATACTTTAATGAAATTCAGAGCTTCGATATTTAAATTAAGAACAACAATCAATAATAATGAAAACTTTATAACAAATGGTGAAAATTATTTATTAGATATTGAAAATAGGATATTTGAAAATATCTATCGAATATTGAAGAATAACTCAAATAGAATCAATAATATTTCTGATTTAATTGTATATCTGAAATTTTTTGATAAGAAGTTGAGTTCTCAGTTTTTATGTCAACTACTAGATGAAAATCCAGAAGATTACTATACACTTTGCGCTATTGGTTATTATATAATTGGATATGAAAGCAGATATAAGGTCGTTTTAAACTATTTGTCAAAATCGATAATAAATTTTGCCGAAAAATACCAAACGCATACGAAAAGTTTATTAGAAGATGCTAAATATTTTTATATTTTAAATGATTTTATTTACTATCCTGGATTTCAAGGACTAAAAAAAGAAGGTCAATTTATCAGAGACATTTTAGAGGGTTTGAAAGATGAAGAATTAAATAAACTAGAAAGAGATCGTACAAATTATTTAATTTTTAAAGAATTGATGAAACAATCTTACTTTAACTGGGACTTGCAAGAACACGATTTTAAAAAATTACAAATTAAAAAGAAAGCTACAGACAGTAAAAGTTATTCTTTTAATGATTACTAACATGTTTCCAAGATTAAAAAACAATGTTAAAACCTTATCTAATGCTAGCATATTGAAATTATTTATTTGTGGAGGATTATGTCTTTAGTAACCTTTTGGTAGCTAAACGGACAAAAACTATTCTTTTTCATTTCAAATCTATTCTGAGAATCAAGATAAACAGAAAAAACCTGAGACAAAGTAGTCCTCAGGTTTTTTAAGTTGTTTTTGTTGGAAAACAAGCAAGACTTACTTGCGTTTTCTTGCAATCAAGTGAATCGGTGTTCCCTCAAAGACAAAGGCCTTGCGGATTTGATTTTCCAAGAAACGCAGGTAAGAGAAGTGCATGAGTTCTTCTTCGTTGACAAAGATGACAAAGGTTGGCGGCTTAGTTGCCACTTGAGTTGCGTAGAAGATTTTGAGGCGTTTTCCTTTGTCTGTCGGTGTTGGATTGATAGCAATGGCATCCATGATGACATCGTTCAAGACAGCTGATGGAATTCGTGTATTTTGACTTTCGCTGATTTGCTTGATCATCTCAGGCAGTTTGTGGAGACGTTGCTTGGTCAGAGCAGAGACAAAGACAATCGGAGCATAAGGCAGGTATTGGAACTGCTCACGGATATCTTCTTCCCATTTCTTCATGGTGTGATTGTCTTTCTCAAGGGTATCCCACTTATTGACTACGATGATCATCCCTTTACCGGATTCGTGGGCAAATCCAGCGATACGCTTATCATACTCACGAATACCTTCCTCGGCATTAAGGACCATCAAGACCACGTCAGAACGGTCAATGGCACGCATGGCACGCATGACAGAGTATTTCTCCGTATTTTCGTAGACTTTACCAGACTTACGCATACCAGCTGTATCAATCATGGTAAACTCTTGTCCATCCGTATCTGTAAAGTGGGTATCAATGGCATCACGCGTTGTCCCAGCTACTGGACTAGCAATCACGCGGTCTTCTCCCAAAATAGCGTTGATCAAACTTGATTTTCCAACGTTAGGACGGCCAATCAAGCTAAATTTGATCACATCTGGATTTTCTTCTTCAACTTCGTGTGGTAGATTTTCCACAATGGCATCCAGCACATCACCCGTACCGATACCGTGGACAGACGAAATTGGCAGCGGTTCGCCCAATCCTAGCGCATAGAAATCAAAAATATCATTTCGCATTTCTGGGTTGTCAACCTTGTTAACGGCAAGGATAACAGGTTTATGGGTTTTATAGAGTTTACGTGCTACGTACTCGTCCGCATCTGTAATCCCTTCTTTCCCAGACACTACAAAAACGATGACATCAGCTTCTTCCATAGCGATTTCTGCTTGGTGTTTGATTTGCTCCATGAAGGGAGCATCGACGTCGTCAATCCCTCCAGTATCAATCATACTAAAGGAACGATTGAGCCACTCACCCGTTGCATAGATACGGTCACGTGTCACACCCTCGACATCTTCTACGATTGAGATTCGCTCACCAGCGATCCGATTAAATAGGGTCGATTTCCCAACATTGGGACGTCCCACAATGGCAATAGTTGGTAAGGCCATATTTTCTCACTTTCTACAATAACTTTTTCTGTTCTAGATTCTTCCGAGTTGAACTAGGTTCGGCTTGCCCAAACTGCTCTGCCAAACGCTGACTCCAAGAGGTCGTCGCACGCGCACCAGCATAGTCTGCCTGTACTTGATCATAGTCCAAAATCGCTTCAACTTGCTGTTCTTGGTATTCTTCTTCAAATACCACTTGGTTCAAAGGCAGTCTTGGTTTGACCTCATGTTGTTGATTTGGCACGCCAAGGGCAATCCCAAAAACGGGATAGGTATAGTCAGGCAAGTTAAAAAGCTCTGCCACTTCTTCCGACTTGTAACGGACCAAACCGATGATAACACCACCATATCCCAGACTCTCAGCCGCAAGCAAGGTGTTTTGCCCCACAAGAGCCGCGTCCACAGACGTGATAAGGAGACCTTCTACCCCTTGAGGTTGGAAAGTGTCCGTATGAAGGCTTGCTCCCTTTTCCGCTCGATTCAAGTCACCAACAAAGAGCAAAAAGGCTGCTGACTGGCGAATGGCTTCCTGGGGAACTAATTCATAAAGAGCATCTTTCTTCTCTTGACTGCGCACAAGAATCACAGAATAGGATTGGAAATTTTTCCAAGATGACGCCATTTGCCCAGCAGTCAAAATCTCTTCCAAGTCTGCTTGAGGAATTTCTTGCTCCTTAAAGCGACGAACTGAAGTATGAGATTTCATCAGTTTAATGGTTTCTGTCATCGGCGATTTTCTCCTTCTAGTCTTGTCTCCTCAGCCAAATAACGGATTCGTTCCATGACCCGTCTAGCTTCCCAAGTCTCGTCATTTCCATTCTTTCCTTTGGCAAAATGTTTTTCCAAATCTTGGAAATTAAAGTTAGAAGTAAAGAAGGTCGGCAAATCTTCCTGCATGCGGTACTGAAGAATGACTTGGAGAATCTCATCACGTACCCAAGGGGTAGACTGTTCTGCACCAATATCATCTAAGACTAAGACCTCAGCTAACTTGATGTCATCCACCAAGGTCTTCACAGTTCCTTCACCGATGGCATTTTTCACATCAATGACAAAGCTTGGATAGTGGATAATGGTCGTTGATGCCCCACGTTTTTCAGATAGGTCATGAGCTAAGGCTGCCATCATGAAACTCTTTCCAACACCAAAATCTCCGTAAAGATAGAGGCCTTTTCGGATGCTTGGGTAAAGGTCAACAAAGGAATAGAGTCTCTCAAAAATCGGCAAACGGCCTAGATCATCTAGGTCAATCTGAGCCAATTTCGCTTTCTTGAGACTTGCTGGTAGATTGATCAACTTAAGACGATTCTTAATTGCAGCCTCTTTTTCTGCCGCGATTAGTTCTGGTGTTTCTTCATAAGAGACATCCGCATATCCGTGATTCATTACCAAGATAGGCTTGTAGCCACGCGCTATATAGTCCGCATCCCCACGAAGAAACTTGTCCCGTTCTGTGATATATTGGTTGAACTTGGAGATGCTACGATTCAACTCCTCTGGACTGAGGGATTCTTTCTGGATAAAAGCTGCCACATCTGGGTCTTTCATAATCTGCTGGACTAGGTCCTGATACTGAAAACGACTTGTCTGACGTTTGATAACGTCACCCACACTTTCCATCTAGTCTCCTCCTTCTTCTAATCGGGCTAACATTTCTTGTTTTTTGCGTTCTAGTTCCAGACGAGTTTCCTCACTGGTTTGATTCTTGTATTCTGGATTACTCCACTTGGGAACATTTGTCTTAGTCGAGCTAGTTTTCGATTTCTGGTCTTCTTGCCCTTTTTGCTGACGCTCTCGAATCCGAAGCACGGCTTCCTCTGCTGTCCGAATCTTGCGATAGGCATAGTCGTTTGCGACCTTCATAGCATATTTTTCATTGACATTAGCCGAATCAACCTTGTTAAAGGTTAGAAGCAAGACGATATTGATGACTTCATCCAACAAACCTAAAGACGCCATCTGGTGAAGGAGTTCTCGCTCACTCTGAGTGATGTTTCCCTTACGCGTTTGCTTGATTTCCGCTAAAAATTGTAGAGGAGTTTTATTTTTGGCTTCCCTGATAATGGTCATTTCTTTGGGGCTAAAGTCAGAAGTCGCTGGTTTTTGTGCTATTTTTTCACGCATGCGTTTGACTGAAATAACCTGAGCCACAGCTGTCGTCTTGGCTAATTGATAGGTTTCAAACCAGGTCCATTTTTTTTCATCTGCAATGGCGAATAATTCCAGAACATCCGTTTGCTCGTCTTCAAAACGCAAGCCATCTCGAGCCATCAGGCGCTGGAAATGTTCCAAGTCAAAATCATTTTTTAACTTGCTTTTTGACTCGATTGGTGTCACTTCTTCAGTCAAGGTTGGAAATACTTGGCTCAAAGAAACAGAGAGTGCTTCTCCCTCACTAGGTGCCTGCTTCATAGCAGAAACAGCTATATCCCCAATCTTTTTCTCCAATAGTCTGCTATAGACAGAATGACTTAGAAATTCCTGACTGGAAAGGGGAGAATGAAGCTGCAATTCATAGACTTCCCCCTTCTGGTAAAGAATCAACAAGTCCAAAGCAGATAAGATTTTAAAAGACTGGAGGAGCGTATTCATCCCGAAATTCAAATGATTAAGAATATTGGCAAAAAGGTGTTCCTTTTGCCCACCATCCCAAAAGGTAATGGCATATAGATAGAGGCTCAGTGCCTCCTGACCGATAATCGGGAGGTAGCACTGCACCAGAGAAGAGGTATCCTGCGACACCCGATTATTCTTTAGAAAAGAAAAACGGTCATTTGGCTTCATCTATTTTTCCTTTTTCTTTTTTGAGGACTGGGTGATCTGCTGGAGCAGGCTCTCCAACTCACTCACATCCTTAAAGCTACGGTAAACACTGGCAAAACGAACATAGGTAATCTCATCAAGCTCTGCCAATTCTTCCATGACTAAAGACCCAATATATTCACTTTGGATCTCATTCTCACTGCGACTACGGAGTTTTTGCTCGATACGATTGACCACCATGTTGATTTCATCACTTGACACAGGACGCTTCTGGGCTGAGCGGATAATCCCATTAAAGATTTTATCTCTCGAAAACTGTTCTCGCGTACCGTCTTTTTTGACGACGACCAGCGTTCTTTCTTCTACTCGTTCATAGGTTGTAAAACGATGCTGGCACTCGTCGCACTCACGTCTTCGACGGATGGTGTTTCCTTCTTCGGCTTGTCGACTATCAACAACACTAGACTTGGTAGCCCCACATTTTGGACAACGCATGCATTTCCCTCCTTGTCGTTTTCTTTTCATTATACCATTTTTTGAGCAATTCCCAAAACAATTCTTATTTTTACTTGACAAGTTTTTTGTTTTATTGTATTATTTGATTAGAACAAAAAAAGACATAGAAAGGAGACTATGATGTCCTGGTCATTTGATAATACAAAACCCATTTATTTACAGATTATGGAAAAAATCAAACTACAGATTGTTTCCCATGAACTGGAACCCAACCAACAACTCCCTACCGTGAGAGATTTGGCGAGCGAGGCTGGGGTTAATCCCAATACCATTCAGCGCGCTTTGTCTGACCTTGAACGTGAAGGTTTCGTTTATAGCAAGCGAACAACTGGTCGTTTTGTCACCGAGGATTTGGACCTCATCCTTCAGTCCCGCAAACAACTTTCCGAGGAGCAACTGCAACACTTCGTCTCTTGCATGCTTCAATTTGGCTACAAAAAAGAAGAACTGCCAAATGTATTAAGCGACTATATCAAAGGAGTTTAAGACTATGACACTACTAGCACTTGAAAATGTATCAAAATCATATGGAGCAACTGCGGCACTTGACAATATCTCACTAGAGATCTCAGCTGGAAAAATTGTCGGGCTCCTTGGACCAAATGGATCCGGAAAAACAACCTTGATCAAACTGATCAATGGCCTCCTTCAGCCAGATAAAGGACGTGTCCTCATTAACGGACAGGATCCAAGTCCTGCTACCAAGGCGATCGTCTCTTATCTACCAGACACAACTTATCTCAATGAGCAAATGAAGGTCAAGGAAGCCCTAACCTACTTCAAGACCTTCTATCAGGATTTCAATCTTGAACGCGCCCAACATCTGCTTGCAGACCTTGGCATTGATGAAAATAGTCGCTTAAAGAAATTATCAAAAGGAAACAAGGAAAAGGTCCAACTTATCCTGGTTATGAGCCGTGAAGCCCGCCTCTACGTTCTGGACGAACCAATCGGAGGCGTGGATCCAGCTGCTCGTGATTATATCCTCAATACCATCATCAACAACTATTCCCCAACTTCTACGGTCCTGATTTCAACCCACTTGATTTCAGATATTGAGCCAATCTTGGATGAGATTATCTTCCTCAAAGACGGGAAAGTCGTCCGCCAAGGAAATGTTGATGATATTCGTTACGAGTCAGGTGAATCAATTGACCAGCTCTTCCGCCAGGAATTTAAAGCCTAAGCAAAGGAGATTATTATGTTTTGGAATCTAGTTCGTTATGAATTTAAAAATGTCAATAAATGGTATTTAGCGCTCTATGGAGCTGTGCTTGCAATTTCAGTTTTGATTGGAGCTTTTCTTGGTAGCCTTAGCCAGAGTTACAATTCTAACAACGCTGTTTATTTCATCTTCTTTTTGGTACTAGTCTTTGGAGGACTCAGCGTCACTCTTTGGATTGCAACAATCTTTTTAATCATCCGAAGATTCAAGGGGAGTGTTTATGACCGCCAAGGGTACTTGACCCTAACCTTGCCTGTCTCTGAGCACCAAATCATCATCGCAAAACTTTTAGGTGGTCTTGTCTGGTCCATCTTAAGCTATATCGTCTTTATCTTGAGTGTATTGATTATCTTCTTCTTAACACCAATAGAAAAAGACTTCACTGTCCTCTATAACTTCATTTCCCCTTACCTCAGCTACGGCTGGCTGTACGCCCTATCACTATTTGTCGGTTCGATTACATGGATTTTATCCATTTACCTCTCCATCTCAATCGGACAACTCTTTAATGAGTATCGAACAGCTATGGGGATTCTAGCCTATATCGTCATTGCCATCGTCATTGGTTATGTTTCTCTCTTTTTCCGAATTGAAAATGACTTTAACATGATGATTGGTACAGAAATCTTGCGCGATCTCTTTTTATCGGCTATCTACTATCTCGGTACCTACTATATTTTGAAAAACAAGGTTAATTTGCAATAAAAAACGCCCAGCTTACAAGAGCTGGGTTTTGCTTTAACTCAATATCAAACTGGCTACAATAGGGCTAACAAAAACATAGAGAATACCGGTGACACCGATGGCCAAGCCACCCATGGCTCCTGCTACCGAGCCGTATCGAAAGGCTGTTCCTGTTCCGACTGCATGACCTGTTCCTCCAAGGGAGAGTCCGACAGCCACTGGATCATCAATCTTCAACCACTTCAAAAGGGTTGGTCCGATCACACTGGTTAAGATCCCAGTGGCTACTACTACGACCAAGGTCACAGTCGTTAAACCTTGCAATTTTTCTGTGATTCCCACTGCCATAGCGGTTGTTACTGACTTAGGAAAAAGAGAAATGGCTAGGAAAAAGTCCATGCCAAAGATTTTGGCCACTATGGCAGTGAAGCTAGTATTGACAACTACCGCTAGCAGACTACCAAAGAGAATACTCCGAGCATGGTGCTTCATCAAGTGAAAACTCTTATAAAGCGGAATCCCTAGAGCCACCGTCGACGGGACAATCAAATTGTTCAGATAAACCCCACCTTGGTAATAATCTTGATAAGAAATCCCCGTCGCCTTAAGGAAAATAATGATAAAAATAGCCGACAACAGCAAGGGTGTTGTCAATGGATGTGGAAAACGTCTGTAAATCAACATCCCCACTAGATAAGCTAGGATAGATAATGCAATCCCAAACAAAGGATTCGATACAAATTCACTCATTTCGTTTCTCCCTTCTCATAATCTCCCTCAAATCGTCTCTTGATAAACTGAACCACTAGGGCTATGAGGATAATGTTGATGACAGCCGCAAAAAAGACAATCAAAACGATGGGCAAGAGATAGGGAGCAATCATATCAAACTTTTCCATGATTCCCACTGCTGGTGGCAAAAAGAGAATGGTCATATTGGCCAGCAAGAAATTCCCAACCATGTTGACATGCCTGGTCCTTAGCCACTTGAACTGTAGGGCTAGAAAGAGAATAATCAAACCGATAATACTGCCTGGGATGGGCAGATGAAAGAAACTGGAGATTCCCTCACCGATTAGAGAAATCACAAAGAGAATCATTAATTGAACATATAATTTCATCCTAAACTCCATGAAATAAACTTCTTGCATACCAGTTTACTCTTTTTTCAGAAAATTTCAAGGAAATATTGAAATTCTTCTTTCTTGCAAGGATTAGTTAAAAGCAGTATAATCATTGCATGCGCAATCATCTTGTGTTATAAAGATAATCAGTAATGATTTTGTGATTTTTACTTTGAAAAGAAAGGAGAAAGCAATGACCTACTTAGAAAAATGGTTTGACTACAATCGCCGTCAAAAAGAAATGGAAGCCTTGTTGGAAGAAACTATTGCTCAGCAGAGTGAACAAAGGCTGAACTTGAAAGAGTTTTACCTGCTCTACTATCTGAATCTAGCCCAAGAAAAATCTCTACGACAAATTGACCTGCCAGATAAGCTCCATCTCAGCCCAAGCGCTGTTTCTCGAATGGTGGCTAGATTAGAAGAGAAAAACTGCGGTTTGCTTAGTCGCAGATGTTGCGATCAGGATAGACGGGCCAGTTTTATCTGTCTGACTGACGAGGGACAAACAACCCTGGCTTATCTACAAAAGGCCGTCGAAGAAAGATTGGAAACCAGTCTTGATTTCTTGCCTTAATGAGTATTTTTAAAAAAGTTGCGTGCGCAATCATTTTTCTTGACATTCCTCTTTTCAAGGAGTACAATAAAGTCAAGATTGAACAAAGGAGTTTAATATGATCGAAATTACCTATCTAGACACCAGCAAACAAGAGAGAACCATGACGTTCGAGTCTTACGAAGACTTTGAACGTTCTCAACAAGCTTGCCTTATCGGTATCGCAGACTATTACCCAGTTCAAAAATTGACCTATAACGGTCATGATTTGGACTACCATGGGACTTACGGAGATGTCTTCTTCTATCTCATGAAACAAGATTTAAGCCAATATAACTAAAAAAGGAGAAATACAATGGCAAAAGCAATTACAGATGCAACATTTGAACAAGAAACAAAAGACGGTTTGGTCTTGGTAGACTTCTGGGCAACTTGGTGTGGCCCATGTCGTATGCAAGGTCCAATCTTGGACAAATTGTCTGAAGAACTTTCAGAAGATGTCTTGAAAATCGTTAAAATGGACGTTGATGAAAATCCAAACACAGCTCGTGCTTTTGGAATCATGTCTATCCCAACTCTTCTCTTCAAAAAAGACGGCCAAGTGGTTAAACAGGTTGCAGGTGTTCATACTGCAGAACAAATCAAGGCCATCGTTGCTGAATTGAGCTAATCAAACGAGAGACCAAGTACTTTATTTGGTCTCTTTTTTCTTGCCCTTTGCCATTTTTCAAAAAATATGCTAAACTGTAGGTAGAATATTACGATGTTTGGGACATGCCATCGCTAAAAAAAACCTCTACTTGGTATTTTTTAGCTCCCCTCAAGGGAGCTTTTTGCGTGCTCTGAACATTTCCCATTTTGGAAGGAGTACTATGAAACGTCAATCAGCCTTGGTCGTCTTTAGCGGCGGTCAAGATTCCACAACCTGCCTCTTTTGGGCTAAAGAACACTATGAAACAGTCGAAGCCGTCACTTTTGCCTACGGTCAACGCCATCATCTCGAAATTCAAGTTGCTGAAGAAATCGCTAAGGAACAAGGCGTTCGTCATCACATCTTAGATATGTCTCTGCTGGGACAAATCACTGAAAATGCCTTGACCTCTGATATGGAAATCGAGCAAAAAGAAGGAGAGCTTCCCAATACTTTTGTTGACGGTCGCAACCATCTCTTTCTGTCCTTTGCAGCAGTTCTTGCCAAGCAACGAGGCATTAAAGACATCGTGACAGGTGTCTGCGAAACAGATTTCTCAGGCTATCCTGACTGCCGAGATGTCTTTGTCAAATCCCTTAATGTTACTCTCAACCTTGCCATGGATTATGACTTTGTTATCCAAACACCTCTCATGTGGCTTGACAAGGCTGAAACTTGGGAATTAGCCGACCAACTAGGTGCCTTTGAATACGTTCGTGAAAAGACCTTGACCTGCTACAATGGGATTATCGGAAGTGGCTGCGGAAATTGCCCAGCCTGTCACCTACGTCAACATGGGTTAGATGTTTATCTCTCACAGAAAGGAGAGGCCTAATGTTTTTTGCACCCAAAGAAATCAAACAGGAAACTGGGGAGTCTCTTGTCTACAATCCTCACAGAACCTTGGTATCAAAAGAATTTACCTTCGACGCTGCCCACCACCTCTTTCACTATGAGGGAAAATGCAAATCCCTTCATGGTCACACCTATCATCTGCAGATTGCTGTCAGTGGATTTTTAGATGAACGTGGCATGACCTACGATTTCGGAGATATCAAAGCTATCTACAAGAACTACTTAGAGCCCCACTTGGACCATCGTTATCTCAATGAGACCCTGCCCTATATGAATACGACTGCTGAAAATATGGTTTACTGGATTTTCCAAACCATGAGTCAAGAGTTGCCAGATGAACGTGGTCTCCGTTTGGAATACGTTCGCCTCTATGAGACTCCGACTGCCTTTGCGGAGTTTAGACGGGAGTGGTTAGATGACTAGGGAACGTGTCCTCAAACTACCTGTTCTGGAAATTTTCGGCCCAACCTTTCAAGGTGAAGGTCGTGCTATTGGGCAGAAAACCATGTTTGTCCGTACTGCTGGTTGCGACTACCACTGCGACTGGTGTGACTCCGCCTTTACTTGGGATGGTTCTGAAAAACCAACTCGCATGACGGCTGACGAAGTCATTGCTGCCTTGGATAAATTGGGGACCTACGACTATGTAACTCTATCTGGGGGAAATCCTGCTATCCTAGCAGCCAACATGGCTCAACTGGTCACCAAGCTCAAAGAACGTGGAGTCACTCTAGCTGTTGAGACCCAAGGCTCCCGCTGGCAAAATTGGTTAAAAGACATCGACCAGGTTACTCTGAGTCCAAAACCTCCTTCATCCAAGATGGAAGTCAACTTTGAGACCTTGGATTTCATCGTTTCCCAACTGGATCCAGACAAAGTCACCTTTAAAATCCCTGTCTTTGATGACGCCGATTTGGCCTTTGCCAAAGACATTCAAGAACGCTACCAACCAGATGTTCTCTTCTTATCAGCAGGAAACCCTGAGCCCAAGGCTAGAGGCAATATCGTTCAAGACCAACTAGACCGTCTCAAAGAACTTTGGGAACGCATCGCCGCTGATGATAGCTGGGGCAATGTCCGCGTCCTTCCTCAACTCCATACCCTCCTCTACGACAACCAACGTGGTGTTTAAGATTAGAAAGAAAAAATCATGTCACAACAAGAAGAAATGAAAAACCTAAGCCTACTGGGCAACAAAGAAACCAACTACATCTTTGACTATCAACCAGATGTCCTGGAATCTTTTGACAATCGTCATGTGGAAAATGACTATTTTATCAAATTCAACTGCCCTGAATTTACCTCACTTTGTCCTATCACTGCTCAGCCAGATTTTGCCACCATTTATATTTCCTACATTCCTGACAAGCTCTGTGTCGAGTCAAAATCCCTCAAACTCTACCTCTTTAGCTACCGAAATCATGGAGATTTTCACGAAAACTGTATCAACACCATCGGGAAAGACTTGGTCAACTTGCTAGACCCTCGCTATTTAGAAGTCTGGGGAAAATTCACTCCACGCGGGGGCATTTCAATCGACCCCTACTACAACTATGGTAGACCTGAAACCAAGTATGAAGGCTTAGCAGAACAACGCCTCTTCCAACACGACCTTTATCCAGAGAAAATTGACAATCGCTAAACTCATACTCCATGAAAATCAAAGAGCAAACTAGGAAGCTAGCCACAGGTTGCTCAAAGCACTGCTTTGAGGTTGTGGATAGGACTGACGAAGTCAGCTCAAAACATGGTTTCGAGGTTGTAGGTGAAGCTGACGTGGCTTGAAGAGATTTTCGAAGAGTATCATACGAAAAAGCTCTGTTCCTCAAGCTGAGGAGCAAGGCTTTTTGAATTTCAATTATTCTTCTGTTCCAAGGAAGTTTTTTGCAACAAGGGCTGCAAGAACACCACCAACGATTGGGGCAAGGATGAAAATCCATACTTGTTGAAGGGCTGCGCCACCTACCAAGACGGCTGGTGCCAAGCTACGAGCTGGGTTTACTGAAAGTCCAGTGATGTTCAAGCCTACAAGGATCAAGGCTGTCAATGACAAACCAATCACCAAACCAGCAATAGCGCCATTGCCTTTGCTTGCTGATGTTACAGTCATGATAACTAGGACAAACAAGAAGGTTGCGATGACTTCAAACAAGAATCCACCAAAGACAGTGACACCGTTTGCCAAGGCATTTTCACCAAGACTAGCAGTTGACATGCCTGAGTTAGACAAGAGGAAGAATACCGCAGCTGACGCAAGGAAAGCTCCAACTACTTGTCCAAGGATGTAGTTTACAAGCTCTGAAGATGACAAACGTTTGTTTACAAACATAGCGATTGAAACAGCCGGGTTCAAGTGAGCCCCTGAAACAGTTCCGATTGAGAAAGCTGCGACTACGATGGCCAAACCAAAAGCAAGAGCAATCCCAAGGTGGCCAAGACCTTCAACACCATTCCCAAAAACAACAGCTCCTGTTCCGATGAACACAAGCATAAATGTACCGATTAATTCAGCAACAAATTTTTTCATGATAAGTCTCCTTTTTTTCGAACTATGTATTAGTCTATCAAAAGAAGGAAAGGGTTTCAAGAAAATTGACTGGAAAGTTATTTGAAAATCATGAAACGACTCGCTTATCCTTAGTACTGAAAAGATTGAATAGCTTCTTTCAAGGCATCTTGTAAACTATTTTTCTGGTCAAGTTGGATATAGACTTCCAACAGACAGGATCTGAAGTTAGAAAATTTATAAAAATCTTCCCTCTCTTCTATTGGAAAGTCAATAGTTTTTATCCAAGAAGCTACTTGTTCTTGCCCTAATTTCCCGTGCAAAATGGGTTCATAAAGCACTCTCGCTAAGCGCCAATCCTCATCATTTGTAAAACGAATGGGAATTCTTTTAAATAATTGACCAAGTACATCAAATACTTCATAATCTCTGTTTTTAGGAAAATCTGGATGACAAACGACTTCAGTCAAGAGATCCGCTCCATGCGCAAAAGCGTGAACCCAACCATACTGACTTGAAAAACCTGTCGTATCCTTTTCTTTTTTAAGATAATACAAACCTTGAGATAGCATAGCATTTCTTATATCAGCTTTTAATCCTTTATAGAAAAGAGAGTGCTCGTTACCATCTGCAGACAAAAGATTGGCATAAATAAGCGCCCTAAAAGAACGTTTAAGAGCCGAAACTCCTCTACTATCAATCTCTTTGTATAGCCCTTCATTAGAGGAGACCTCTTCTGAGATAAACTGAAACTGCTCAAGGGAAAACAGTTCTTCTTGAATCCCTCTAGCCAAACTCGTAAAAACAAGTTCATCTCGAATTTCTGGAGAGGGATCTCCTAAATGCTCAAGCAACCACTGAATTTCTTCTCGACTATAGCTTGGTTTTTCTTCTGTCACTTTTCTTTGTAATTTTTTACGCATCTCAAGCACCTCTACATTTCTAGTAACTTATCAAAAAGTCATCCGAAGATGACTTTCTGTTCTTTAAACTCCGAATTCAGCACATACTCTATAGTAGGTTTAATTCTGACATCCTGTTTCTTTACTCCCCCAACTCAGCACTGTAGGCGATAATCTGGTCAACTGTGTCTGACAAGAACTGGATGGTATCACGGAGTGGTTTGTCCGTTGAAATATCCGCTCCGATAATCATGGCTGACTCAAGTGGTGTCTTGCTGCCACCTGATTTGAGGAGATTGAGCCAGTCTCTAGCTCCAGTTTCTGAATGTTTCAGATGAAGGTAACCCGCAGTCGAGATCACAAGGCCAGCAGAGTAGGTGTAGCTATACAAGCCCATGTAATAGTGGGCTTGGCGCATCCAAGTCAAAGCCGCATCGTCGTCAATCTCAATGGCATCTCCCCAGAAATCTGTCAAGACTTCCTTCATAATGCTGTTGAGCTTGCTTGCTCCAAAAGTTTCCCCTTCTTCAATCAATGTATATACCTTACGCTGGAAGGCTGCTTCCAAGAGGTGGGTGATGAAATTATGGAAGTAGGTGTCTGTCAAGCGGTGGGCAAGAGCAAAACGTTTTTGACGAGGGTCGTCAGATTGGTGCTCCAAGTAATCGCTGAGGAGCAATTCATTGAAGGTTGATGGCGCTTCGACATAGTAAGTCGACATGTGGGCATTGAAGTAACTTTGGTGATTATCTGAAAAGATAAATTGACCAGAATGCCCAATTTCATGAATCAAGGTATAGACATCGCTCAAACGGCCTGTCCAGCTCATGAGGACATAAGGGTGCACGCGATACGGATCCGCCGCATACCCACCAGAATCCTTGCCACTATTAGCAGCGAAGTCCACCCAGCGTTCTTCTTGATAGCGCGCAACTTCCTGACAATATTCTTGTCCCAAAGGTTCTACTGACTTCATGACCAAATCATAGGCATCATCAATAGTCACTTCAGGATTCAGGGCGCTGTCCAAGTCCAATTTCCAGTCTGCAAAGGTCATCTTTTCAAGACCATTGACCTTGGCAACATGCTTGAGGTATCTCTGAGCAACTGGCGCAAAATCCTTCATGATAAGGTCAATCTGACGGTCAAACATGGCACGGTCCACTTCTTGCTCAGCCAGAAGATAATCAAAGACTGAGTCGTAGCCCTTCATATCAGCTAAGAGTTTTTCAGACTTGACTAGGGCTAAATAGGCTGCTGCAGCTGTATTTTGGTGCTTACGAAGTCCCTCTGAGAAGGAGCGGAAAGATTTCTCACGAACTTCAGCGTCCTCGTGGTTTTGGTAGAAATTTTCATAGGTGACAAAGCTGTTTTTGTAGGTCTTGCCATGGGCTTCAAAGTCAGCCATTTCAAAGTCCCCAGCTCGCATCTTAGTATAAATGTCCTGTGGACTGTAGAAGACTTCACCCAGATTTGTCAAGGCCTTCTCCACATCAGCCCCTAGATAGTGGGCTTTTTTGATTTTAGCCTGACGAATGGCTGCCGTCAAGTGAGGCAATTCACCCAAACGGTCTAAGACCTCCTCATCTGCAACCACCAAGGCGTCGTCAAAGAAGGTCAAGGCTACGCTGGCGTCTGTTTCAAATTCCATCCCAGCTTGGGCGATATTAGCAAAATCTTCATTGCTATAGTCTGTCGTCTGAGGCATAAAGGCATAATTGCCGATATGACTCATCTGGATATAGATTTGTTCCAATTCCGCAAAGGCCTTCTCGAAATCCTCAAAAGTGTGAAGATTACCCTTGTAATCACGGCTAAATTGGTTGATGTCTTCGCGCGTTTTCTCGATTGCACGCAAGAAATCCTCACGGTCTTGGTATAGGGCAGTTAAATCCCAAAGTTCCTTTTCTGGAAATTCTGAACGGTGTTTTTGTTCCATTTTCTTCCTCTTATTTTTCTAATTCTACTAAAACACTAAGGGCTGATAAGGCGTAAAGTGGCGCTGTTTCTGCTCGCAAAATGCGAGGACCAAGGCCTGCCAAGACGGCTCCTTTAGCTTCAAAACTTTCAATTTCTGCTGGTGAGAGACCACCTTCCGGACCAAAGATAAAGAGCAATTTTACTCCCTTTTCAAGACCAGCAACTGCTTGTAAGAGCGCAGCGGCTTCTCCTTCTTTTGCTGATTCTTCATAGGCCACTACGATAGAGTCAAATTTGTCTAGTTGCGCTAAAAAATCTGCTTTTTTCTCGAAAAGCTGGATACTTGGGACGATATTACGCTTGCTTTGTTCTGCTGCTCCAAGGGCGATTTTTTCTAGTTTTTCAACCTTTTTACCCAATTTCTTGCCATCCCACTTGGCAACTGACCAATCTGCTGGAAATGCCCAGATTTGACTGGCTCCGAGCTCGGTTACTTTCTGAGTAACAAACTCCAGCTTGTCTCCCTTGGGAAAGCCAGATGCGATGGTCACTTGGATTGGCAGTTCCACATTGTCAGCTAATTCTTGGACCAACTCAAACTGACGTGCTTCCACATCAAGCACGCGCGCCAAACGCTTGATGCCATCATCAAAGACCAAGGTCACCTCATCATCTTCTTTCAAGCGCATAACCTGAAACATATGCTTGCTGGTTTCCTTGTCCTCAATGGTGACAGGAGAGATTGCACTGCCCTTGACAAAATACTGCTGCATGCTAGCCTCCAATCACACCTGAAATATCCTTGGTTTTCTTAAAGACACAGGCATTCCATTCCCCTTGAATCATGTGGGTTTCAAGGAAAAATCCAGCTGACTCAGCCGACTCGCGTACCATGTCCCATTTGTCCTTGATAATGCCACTCATGATCAGGTAGCCTTCATCCTTGACCAAGCGATAAGCATCCTCTGTCAGATGAATGAGAATATCCGCCAAGATATTAGCCACGATGACATCTGCCTCAATCTCCACACCCTTAAGCAAATCTCCAGCAGCAACATGGATGTTTTCCATGCCAGGGTTGAGCTCGATATTTTCCTGAGCCACCCGAACCGCCACATCATCCAGGTCATAGGCGAAAATTTCCTTGGCACCAAGCAGCGAGCTGGCAATAGAAAGGACACCTGAACCAGTCCCCACATCTAGCACCGTTTCGCCACCACGAAGAACCTGCTCCAAGGCAAAGAGGCTCATCTTGGTCGTTGGATGCGTTCCAGTCCCAAAGGCCATACCAGGATCCAGCTTGATAATCTTTTCTCCCGCAGTCGCCTCATAGTCTGTCCAAGATGGCACGATGGTCAAATCATGAGTGATGCGAGCTGGCTCATAGTATTTCTTCCAGTTGTCAGCCCAGTCTTCCTCAGCCAAGGCTGTTGTACCCATCTTGACATCTCCCAGATCCATAAAATCTGTCAATTCTGCTAGGCGAGCCTGCAAGTCCGCCTCAACCATTGCTACATCAACCGTATCTGGATAGTAGGCTGTCACTATGATTTCTTCTTGTTGCTCGACCTCTGGGAAAATCTCACCAAAACGGTCGACATTCCCCACATAGTCCATACTATCTTCAATCGCAACGCCTTGGGCCCCTAACTCAATCAAGAGATTGGACACCAACTCCTCCCCCTCACGCTTCACTGAAACTTTTAACTCTTGCCATGTTTCCATAATTAAGATACCAAGCCCGTAAAACACAAAGCCAAAATAGGAAACTCTCTGAAGATGCTTGTGTCTAAGAGAAGTTTATCTTTTTGGCACAGTGTTTAGGGCGGGTTCAGTTTAGAAATGTAACCGAACCATCCTTTCTATTTGTCAATCCATTTTTTCATGTAAACCATATCCATACCTTCTTTTTCAGGCTCGATATGGGTTTGACGGTAGCCATTTTTCTCATAAAAGGCGACCATGCCCGCATCCTGTAATACCGTACACAAATCCCACTGTTTAATCGTTGGAAATTCCTTTTCCAGCAATCTCAATCCCTCAGAACCATAACCTTTTCCTTGATACTGGGGCAAAATCGCTGCCGTTCCCAACCAAGCCTCCGTCAATTCCTCATTGGTCTGAACTCGTAAAAATCCGATATTTTCGTCCTTTTCTTTCACAAAGTAGTAATAGCTATTGGGACGCTCAACCAATTTCCACTTGATTCGTTCACGATCCTCAAGATAAGGATCATACTCATCTTGATATTTTTCATAGACAGCCTTAAAGCTAGCTCTTTGAATGGCAATAATAGTTTCTAAATTTTCCGCTCCTGCTCGTTCAATCTGAATCATACTAATACCTCCAAATACACATTCTCTCAACTAGCACTTCTATGCTCTTCCACACGCTGTTTTACTGACCCTTAAATTCTTCAATCACATCTGTATAGTGTTCTTTCATTGCACTATGAATCTGCTGTTTAAAAATACCAAACATAAGATAATAAACAAATAGAACAATTCCTGCTAACAGTATCAATAATAAAAAATATACTGAAAGAGGCAGCACGAGACCTCTATCACTCAGTAAGGGTATAACAAGCATTAATACCCAAATAACAGCCGTAGAAATCCCAGCTACTTTCATACCACTATCTCTCTGCTTCTTTAACTTTAAATATTCCATATAGATAAATGTAGCTTCTTCTCTAGAATATTGTCCAGTTTTTAGTTTGCGTTTAACTTCCTTATTTAACGTCGTTGTTGCAATTGCAAAAATCATTTTATTTCCTCCAAATAATCCCTCACTCTATCCTGCAACTGGGGCACGACCTTATCTGAGCCAAGAAACTCCTCAGTACTCATCAGTTTGTAGCCCTGTCCTTCATCTCCAAATACGATACTGTCAAACTGGTCCTGTGTCAACTGACCAACTAGAAAGACGGATTCCTTCCCCTCAAAAATCATACTGGGATAGACCTTGCTCCAAAGTAGACAATCTTCGGTCAGATTAATTCCCAGTTCTTCATAAACTTCACGCGCCACGCACTCAAAAGGACTTTCATCACCTTCTCGTCCTCCACCTGGCAATTCCCAGGTATTAGGATATGGAATGTTTGATTTATCATCACGTAAGATAGTTAAGAGCTTATCACCACAAAAGAGGGCAATTTTGCAACCTGTAAAATCAGAAATTTCTATTTCCATATCAGACTCCTAATATCTCGGATAAGGATAAAACTCTCCCTCTTCCAAGCCGACTTTTCCCTCTTCAAAGACTTCTTGGTTCCATTCCATGACGAATTCTTCTGCTTCTGGGTCTTCCAAAAAGTCCATGAGCGCATCCAGCCCAACCTCGGCAGTATCTTTGAGGAAAAGTGCAAAATAAGCTAAAAATTCACGAGAAAATCCTTTTTTAGGCAGGTAAGGGATGACCGTCAAATAGTCTTCTGCAGTAACCGTTGACTTGGCAGGATTGTAGAAAAGAACCGCTTCCTCAAAGAGGATATCGTCTGACGAAACTTCTCCGTCCTCATCCAGCATCTCTACACCAGCAGCGTTTTGCGCTTCTAGTAAAAAACTCACTTCTACCGCGTGATTGCGCTTGTCCCAACTAATCTCAAAGTCAAAGGGAAAGTTCTTGTCCAACTCCTCCTCTAAAACATCTAAAAATCCGTATGTTGCCATTTTGTCCTCTTTCTATGCGACTCTTAAATCGCCCCGATTGCTCGGAAATATGCTAAAATAGATACTACCATCTTACCACATATACATCAGAAAATCCATGTTAGAAAGGACTGCTATGCCAGACAATCTCGCGCTTCGCATGCGCCCAAAAACCATCAACCAGGTCATCGGCCAGGAGCATCTGGTCGGACCTGGAAAAATTATCCGTCGCATGGTGGAAGCCAATCGTCTGTCCTCCATGATTCTCTACGGACCTCCAGGTATTGGCAAGACCAGTATTGCCTCTGCCATCGCTGGAACGACCAAGTATGCCTTTCGGACCTTTAATGCGACAGTGGATAGTAAAAAGCGACTACAAGAAATCGCCGAAGAAGCTAAATTTTCAGGTGGTCTCGTCCTATTATTAGACGAAATTCATCGACTTGACAAAACCAAGCAAGATTTTCTACTTCCCCTCTTGGAAAGTGGTCTGGTCATCATGATTGGCGCTACGACTGAAAATCCTTTCTTTTCTGTCACTCCAGCCATTCGTAGCCGTGTTCAGATTTTTGAATTGGAACCCTTGTCCAATCAAGATATTAAACAAGCCCTGCAAATTGCCATCAGCGACCCTGAAAGGGGATTTGACTTCCCAGTTGAGCTAGATGAGGATGCGCTGGATTTCATCTCAACCTCTACAAATGGAGACCTGCGTTCTGCTTTTAATTCGCTAGATTTGGCTGTTCTCTCTACTCCCGAAAATGACAAGGGCATCCGCCACATCACGCTGGATATCATGGAAAACAGCCTCCAACGAAGCTATATTACTATGGACAAGGATGGGGACGGTCACTATGATGTCCTCTCAGCCCTACAAAAATCCATCCGTGGCTCGGATGTCGATGCCAGTCTCCACTATGCTGCCCGCTTGATTGAAGCTGGGGATCTTCCTAGTCTCGCTCGTCGCTTGACTGTTATCGCTTATGAAGATATCGGCTTGGCCAATCCTGAAGCCCAGATCCATACTGTAACTGCTCTAGACGCTGCCCAAAAAATTGGGTTCCCAGAAGCTCGCATCCTCATTGCAAATGTGGTGATTGATTTGGCCCTCTCTCCAAAATCCAACTCAGCCTACGTCGCGATGGACAAGGCTCTTGCTGATCTCATAACATCAGGGCATTTGCCTATCCCTCGACACTTGCGTGATGGCCACTACAGTGGAAGCAAGGAACTTGGGAATGCGCAAAACTATCTCTATCCACACAACTATCCTGGAAACTGGGTCAAGCAAGACTATCTGCCAGAAAAAATCAAAGACCAGCACTACTTCACTCCGGAAGATACTGGCAAATACGAACGTGCCTTAGCTCAACGCAAGGAAACCATTGATAAATTACGGGACTTGTGAAATCCTTTTCAAATAATTGCATTTTCCTCTTGATTTTTTTTGAAAAAGTGGTATCATATAAACATAGAAACGCTGTGGTGTACGACTTCACACTTAAGTGTTGACCGACTATTTTTTGTATTATTAGGGAAACAAAAGTCTTCTAACAGCATGTAGGCCGTCTCACACGGAAACAGCTTCAGTTAGAGCGAGTTGCCCACCTGCTTAATTGCGCGGGTTCAATACAAACCGTGAAGTTTCGGCACCAATACAGCTTTTTTCTTTGCCTCCTTAGCTCAGCTGGCAGAGCAGCGGACTCTTAATCCGTGGGTCACAGGTTCGATCCCTGTAGGGGGCATCTAAATACAACAGGAAAAAGCCTTGTAAATCAAGGCTTTTTTTGCTTGTCTATAACTGATTTACCCCATCATTTGTCCCACATTTTAAATCTATCTTTTCTTTTTGAATCAAATTACATCTTTACAAATAGTGTAAAGCCAGTTACTTTTGCTTTGATTCCATACAATATTTTCATGTAGAGAAGACAAATTTTATCTTCTCTTTTTATTTTCAAAATAATAAAAACTGATTTTCTTTTCATAAATCAGACTGAAACTTCCAAATTTTCCATTTTGTTTATTGACATTTCCTCTAAAAAGGTGTATAATATTTTTATTATCAAACTATACTATACTATATAGGGGGTATTGAAATGAAATTTTCTAATCGTTTACTGCTATTCCTTGCAGGAGTTGTTTTTGTCCTTTTAGGACTTTTCCTATTTACAAACCCAGTAGCTAATCTTGTTGCTTACAGCTGGTGGATTGCATTTGGTTTACTGGTTTCTTCTATAGCAGCTATTTTAGGCTATTTCTCTGTACCAAAAGAGCTTCGCTCACCAGCTCATCTTTTCCAAGGGATTGTTAATCTTCTCTTAGCTCTTTACCTCGTTGCCTATGGCTTTGTGACGCTGCCAGTTGTCATTCCAACTATTTTAGGAATTTGGTTAATTGTAGAAGCCATTATAGTTTTCTTTAAAGGCAATCGTCTGGGATTGATTTTCCCTATTATTGGCAACCATATCATGTGGATAGCGTTGCTTGCATTTTTACTAGGTCTAGTGATTTTGTTCAATCCAGTAGCTACAAGTGTCTTTGTCGTTTATGTCGTTGCCTTTGCATTTTTAATTGTTGGTTTCACCTATATCCTTGATGCCTTTCGTAAATAATCTAGCTGCCATTTTGGGCATATTAAAATAGCTGGGAAGTTACATTCTCAGCTTTTTCTGTTGCCTCCTTAGCTCAGTTGGTAGAGCAGTAGACTCTTAAGCTATGGGGCGCAGGTTCGAGCCCTGCAGGGGGCACATCTAAATCAACAGAAATAAGCCTTGAAACCAAGGCTTTTTTTAACGTCTAATAGCTTTTTGTAGAAAAGTATTTAAAAATAAAAGAGAAGAGAATCTCTCACTCTCTTCTCAGTATATCTTATTAAATTTAGTTTTTCTTAATCTAGCTGATTTTCCTTTGCAACGACAAATTCCTTAACCAATCGATAGATAACAGCAAATATCGGTGTAAAGAATATCATCCCAAGTAAGCCAAAGAGATTGCCTCCAATACTAGCAGCCGCAAGCGTGAAAATAGCTGGCAAACCAATAGACTGACCTACAACTCTAGGATAAATAAGGTTTCCTTCAATCAGCTGTATAACTTGATATAGAAGAAGAGAAAGTAAGGCTTGAGTAGGACTCACTGTGAAGATAAAAATCGCTCCCACAACACAAGCAATCATAGGCCCTACATAAGGAATGAACGATAGCACTCCTGCAAAGATACCTGTCATTACTCCATAGGGTATCCCAAACATGCTGTAACCAACCGCTATCATAACTCCTATGATAACTGCTTCAATCAGCTGACTCATCAAAAATTGGTCATAAGTCTCTAGTGCTACTTGTCCAATGTAAGTCAACTTTATCACCACCTTCTCTGGAAGAAAAACTTTTAGAAGTCGACTCGTCATCGCTGCCAAATGTTCCTTACTGGATAAAAATAAAAAGGTGAAGACTATAATCAAAAAGGCATTCATCAAACTTGAAAAAATATTGCCGATATTACTAGTCAGACCTGATAAAAAACCTATCAAAGCTTGGCTAATAGAACTAGATTGTCCCTGTATGCCTGATACGATAGTTGACAACATGTCTTTGGTTACAAATTCCGAGCTGCCTAGCAATTTCCCAAGTTGAGTAAGGACTGTTGAAAGGACTGTTCCCAGCTGACTAATAGTCTGAGCTAGGGTTGGCAGCACCAAAACCAAAAGAGCAATCACGATTAAGATAAGAGCTAGGAAAACAAGTACCATGGCAATCGGACGACGCAACTCTGCCTTTACCTTCAATTTAACTAAGTACTGTTCAATTTTTTTCATAGGAACATTAAGCACAAAAGCAATAACAGCACCATAAATCAAGGTTGATGTTACATCAAAAAGAGAGATTGCTCCTGATATAAAGCTCGATGCATTCAGAATTACAAGAGCAACCAGCCCTATAAAAAGGATTAACGGGGTATATTTTTTAACTAAGTTCATAAATTCTCCTTAATAAACATGTTTAGATACGACTATACTATTTGGTTTTTCAAACTCTCGGTCAAGGTAGGCTTGGTAAGTTCCTGGAGCGATAAATCCTTTGGGTGAGAGGATATCGGTGCCAGCCTGACCGACTATGGTATCAGCCAAGAGCACACAGTTTGTAGATAAGACAAAGTAGGATTTAAACTTAGATTTGATAAATTTATAAAGTTCCCCATCTGTCTCATGTCTGATTTTATAAGCGTAGATGTAGTCTTCCTTACCATCACCTGTCATGATTTTATCTGCACTTGGCTCCCATGGAATCGTCAGTTGTTTCAATTCAGCCAACTTTTTCTGAACTGCTTTTTCCATTTCAGGCGTCAAATCTATCCCATAACCAAAAAGCGTTTTTTGACTCTCGCGTTTACATAGGTCAATGTACTTGTCACGATCACAGAAATATAAGACACCATCTCCTACCATGCCAAATAAGGTCTCAGAAGACGGATCATAGTTGCCATAAGAAATAACACGGCCTTGATAGCAGATATCCACATGACCAATTGCCGAAAACAGAGAGGTCTCAGCTGTATGAATAAAAATTTCAAGCTCCGCTGTCTTACCAGACTTCACCATTCCAAGATGGATATCCTCTCTCTCATCAGCATTTTCCTGCATGAATTTATTGATTTTTGCTAAAGTACTTGCAGGGATGAGAGCGGCTAGGACAATAGGTAAGCTAATTCTTACACGACGTTTGAGATGGTTTTTCCCAATTTCCTCCTCAAACAAGAAACCGTCACGGATATTGGACACACCATAAAGGAAAAAATAAGCCCCTAATACAAAGAGTTGAAAGACAGAATTTCCTGTAGAGGACAAAAGACTAGTCCCACCAAGAAAAACTAGTACGAGTCCATCTAGTAAGAGACGAAAACGAGGTCGAATTTTGTTTTTGCGGTAGAGAACATAGGTGACAAGGTTGATAGTAGCATGAAAAATCTGATAAACTCCAATCACAAGAGCCAAAATATAAATCGGCACATCCGTCGCAAGATTCGAGCCTAGCAAATATCCCAGCACTAACAATTTAACCAGTGCAACTCCCAAGGTGTCCGTTGACTGACTTTTTTTGAAAATACGTAATACTAAATCTAAGACCGTTGCTATCCAAGCTAAAAACAGAACCAGTCGAATAACCGTTACTGGCAACCAAGTCCCCGTAACCATCAAGATAAGACCTAGCAGAACAAATAAGAAACCCTGAGCAAGTAATTTCCTACCTGTCAGACCTAAAGATAGAATTTTCGCCATATAAAAACCTTTCAACAATAAAAATTAAACACTCCGATTAAACTGACTAGTAAATAGCCAACACTACAAACAGCCTGTGCCAGCAACATATGGTGACTAGAAATGACTGTAGTAATGTCACCATCTTGTCTTATGCACTTCTAAAATTTGTTTTATTGATTCGAAAACAAAGCTAATAAAAATTAACTAAACTTGAGAGATAAGTACAATTGAGACGAAAAAATGTGTAACCAATACTACTTGTAAAGGTAAGAAAGTATTATTTCTATTCTATTAATGATTTATATACTATCTATTGTGACACAATACTCACTATAATTCAACATTTTACTAATTAAAAATTATAAAATAAGTTTCAAGTCCTCATAACGCTTTGAAAAGAACAAAAAAACGGAATGAAATAACATATAATTAGATTATGAAACAAAGTTTACTAGGCACAAACTAAGATATGTTTAATCAAGCAGAGAGGGGAGATTCTGTTTCTTTAAAACAAGTTTATCCTCCCATTTGATTATGAACTTTCTTACCAAACATCTCTAATCTGATGACACTCTTCAAAAAATTTTTTTTAATTTAAAACAAAAGTCTTGCTTTTCTTTTTATTTGTGCTATACTTGTTCTTGTATCAGATACAAGTTATCTAAAGGAGTTTATATGGATACGAAATTTTCAGTAGCCTTGCACATCCTAACCATGATTAGTGAAAGCAAGGATACCTTAAGTTCACAAGCACTGGCTGAGAGCGTCGGGACCAACGCTAGTTACATTCGAAAGGTGATTGCCTTATTGAAAAATGCAGATTTGATTCATTCCCAGCAAGGAAAAACAGGTTATCAACTCAGTAAGTCTCCAAAGAAAATGACTTTACTAGAGATCTACTATGCTACTCAAGAAATCAATCACATTAGTTTATTCCCTGTTCATCAAAATAGCAATCCTGATTGCCCTGTTGGAAAACATATCCAAGGAGCAGTTTCACCGCTTTTCGCTAGTGCCGAATCTCAATTAGAGAAGGAATTAGCAAATCAAACTTTAGAAGATGTCATTGACAATCTATATAAACAAGCCAAACAAGTCCGAAACTGATTTGATAGCAAGTCAGTTTTTACTGGAGACAACATGAACTTGTATCAAATACAAGTCTATTGAATTATATTAAAAAAGAAAAGAGAAAACACATGAAAGTTGCACAACACACTACTTATAACAAAAACAATATCACACTGAACATCACAGAAATCGCTAAACCAAGTATTACAGACAAAGAAGTTTTAGTTAAAGTCACCGCAGCCGGCGTTAATCCTCTCGATAATATGATCTCTCGTGGTGAGGTTAAGATGATTGTTCCATACAAACTTCCTCAAACTGCAGGTAACGAAGTGGTTGGAATCGTTGAAAGCATTGGCAAGAAAGTTAACAACTTTCAGGTAGGAGATCGTGTCTTTGGACGTCTGCCACTTGATCATATCGGCGCCTTTGCAGAATACGTAGCTGTCGATAGCCAAGCCTTAGCCAAAGTTCCAGACTATCTATCAGACGAGGAAGCTGCTGCTGTTCCTCTTACTGCCTTGACCATTATGCAGGCTCTTGACCTCATGGGCGCTCAAGCTGGGAAAACGATCTTTATTTCTGGTGGGACTGGAGGAGTTGGTGGAATGGCCATTCCGATTGCCAAAGCAAAAGGTTTGAAAGTCATTACCAACGGTTCTGGAGATAGTGCAGAGCGTGTCTTGAAACTAGGAGCAGATAGATTTATCGATTACAAAACAGAGGATTATACAAAAACTGTTAGCCAGGTGGATTATGTCCTCGATACTCTCGGTGGAGCTGAAACTGAAAAACAAATGTCTATCATGAAAAAAGGTGGTCATCTTGTTTCACTTCGTGCCATGCCAAACGCTGCCTTTGCCAAACGCATGAACCTACCAAAATGGAAACAGATGATTCTTGGCTTGGCAGGTCGCAAATTTGATAAGATGGCGGAAAAATATGGTGTCCACTACCATTTTATCTTTGTAGAAAGCAATGGCGCTCAATTACAAGAGGTAGCTGACCTCTTTAGTAAATTAGAAATCAAACCATCTATCGATACAGTTTATCCCTTTGAAGAGGTAAATAGCGCCTTAGACAAAGTCGCTAATGGTCGCTCTCGTGGTAAAACAGTCCTCAGCTTTAAGAAATAAAAAGGAAAACACAATGTCATATCTTACAACTAAAAATCAATACATCACGGTCGACGGGAACAAAATCGCTTATCGCGAACTTAGTAAAGGCAAATCAAAACTACCTCTTCTGATGCTGGTCCATTTGGCAGCAACTCTCGATAACTGGGATCCTAAACTCTTAGACTTGATTGCTGAAAAGCACCATGTCATTGTAGTCGATCTTCCAATATGCAGAGGAGTTTTCAAAAAAAGTCATTGCTTTCTTGGAGGACTAAGATGGTCAAAACTATTCTGATTACAGGTGCTACTGACGGTATCGGTAAACATTTGGCAAAGAAATTGGCTAGTGAAGGGCATCATGTCATCCTCCATGGTCGAAATCCTCAAAAACTTGAGCTGGCGCTTCAAGAGGTTAGGACCGTTTCCTTGAGAGGCAGAGTTTCTAGCTACCTTGCAGATTTTTCAAAATTAGATGATGTTTATCGATTTGTAGAGGAAATCAAGAGAGAATTTCAAAGTATTGATGTCTTGTTTAACAATGCAGGCCTTTATGCTGGAAAAGAACGAAAAGCGAGTGCTGAAAATGTCGAGTTGACCTTTATGTTATCTGTTCTGGTTCCCTATATTTTAACAACTAAGCTAGGTCCCTTGTTAGAAAAAGCGTCTGACGGCCGTGTCATTAATACTTCTTCCTATATGCATCATTTTGCTAAGGTTAAGGATTTAGACTTTGGATTTGAGACGAACTACAATCCTGGTTTGGCCTACAATAATTCCAAACTTTACACTATTTGGATGACACGCTATCTAGCAAGGGATTTCTTTTTAAGAGGTTCAAATATCACCATCAATTCTTACCATCCTGGCTTAATTTCAACAAACTTAGGGAATTATTCCAGTGATGAAAAGACGAAAAAGTCTCTCTTCGGACGCTTGATGAAGTCATTTTCCAAAAATCTAGACGAGGGAATTGAAACAGGCTACTATCTTACATTATCAGAAGAAATCATTGGTTTGACTGGCTACTATTTTGATGATAAAACTGTCAAAACAGTTTCTGAAAAAGGGTATACACTTGAAAAAGCTCAAGATTTAACCAATTACTGTAATGATAAAATTAAGTTATTTAAACAGAAATATGTTGAGTTTGATTAAAAATTTAATACAAGAGGAAGACTGGACAGGAACTCAATTTCAGGAGAAAACGAAGTAAATCTTCCCACAATAAAACGCATAATATCAAGGTTGTTCAAACTGGATACTGTGCGTTTTTCAGATTTCAAAGACTTTTCCTAGCCACTTTTTTGCTTCTATCTCCCCTTTTTCATGATGTATTTTCGTATAGGTGTTTCAACCATTTGAACGATTTCAAATCCTTCTTTTTGATAGAGGTGCTTGGCTACTTGATTTGCCTCGAAGACATTTAGAGAGATACTGTCTATATCTCTATTTTCAAATGCTAAACTAACAAATTTCCTTAAAGCCTGGCTACCTAAGCCTTGCCCCTGCTTCTGAGGGTTGATAAAAAATCTCCCGATATGAAGATTCCTGTCTTCTAGCCTGATTTTCTGGATAAGCCCCACAAACTCTTGTCCTTCAAAGATTGAAAAGATTCCTTCCAAGTCTTGAAAGACTTGAATTGTCAAGGGGAAAGGAATCATTGGTCCCATCCATTGTTCTTGAAAGGATTTTCCAAGGGAGTTGGACCATTGGCATACGAGCTGAGCGTTTTCTGTGCTCATCTTTTCTTCAAAACGAATTGTCATCTTGACCTCACTATCTTGTCTATGTTTCTTTATTATACTACTTCTACTATTTTTTACGAATAGATAAGTATGATTGATATTTATTTTTTTCTTGTCGGGAGCATTCTCGCTTCCTTTCTTGGTTTGCTCATCGACCGTTTTCCTGAGCAATCCATTATCCAACCTGCTAGTCACTGCGATTCCTGTCAGACTCGCTTGCGTCCCTTAGATTTGATTCCAATTCTCTCGCAGGTCTTCAATCGCTTTCGCTGTCGTTACTGCAAGGCTACTTATCCAGTCTGGTATGCCCTCTTTGAATTAGTCTTAGGGCTCATTTTTCTGCTTTACTATTGGGGATTACTTTCCTTGGGTCAAATCATCCTCATCACTGCTGGCTCAACCTTGGGCATCTACGACTTTCGCCATCAGGAATATCCCTTAATGGTTTGGCTAACTTTCCACCTAATCCTCATGGCTTGCTCTGGTTGGAATCTGGTTATGGTCTTCTTCCTTATCCTTGGAATGTTGGCTCATTTTATCGATATCCGCATGGGCGCAGGGGATTTTCTCTTTCTGGCTTCTTGTTCGCTCGTCTTTAGCGTGACCGAATTACTCATCTTGATTCAGTTCGCTTCTGCGACGGGCATTCTAGCCTTTCTTTCGAAAAAGAAAAAGGAAAGACTTCCTTTTGTGCCTTTCCTCTTACTTGCTGCTTGTTTGGTTATTTTTGGTAAGCTACTGCTTGTTTGATAAATTCCTGAATCGGCTCTCCTTGATGGAGGGCTTTTACAATTTTCGAACCAACGATAACGCCATCTGACACCGCATTGAAGCGTTCTACATCGGCTTGACTAGATACGCCAAAACCTGTCAAGACTGGGATGTCTGCTACTTGATGCAATTGTGCCAAGTGCTTGTCCAAGTCTGCACGGTAATTGCCAGATTTCCCTGTCACCCCATTGATGGCAACTGCATAGACGAATCCTTCTGCCCCATCAATCAACTCTTTCTGGCGCTCAATTCCTGTCGTCAAACTAACTAGGGGAATTAAAGCCATATCTGTGTCTGCCAAAAATGGTTCTACAAAGTTAGCATGTTCATGAGGCAGGTCTGGGATAATCAAGCCCTTCACAGCTGTATCCGCCAAATCTTTAACAAAGTTCTCCACACCGTACTGAAAGAGGGGGTTAAAGTAGGTCATAATGACCAGCGGAATCTCTGTTTCAATGGTTTTCAAGGTTTCAACCAAAGTCTGGGTAGAAGTCCCATGGGCTAAACTGCGCAGGCCAGCTTCTTCTATAACAGGTCCATCTGCAACTGGGTCTGAAAAGGGAATGCCCACTTCAATAGCAGAAACACCCAAATCTTCTAAAAAGTGTATTGTTTCTCCTAGTCCATCCAAACCTTTCTCGTGGTCTCCAGCCATGATATAGGGAACGAAAATTCCTTTTCCAGCTGCTTTTATAGCATTCAATTTTTCTGTTAAAGTCTTAGGCATGCGCTTCTCCCTTCTTTGCTGCATCTGCTTCCAAGCGGTCTTTGACTTGAACCACATCCTTATCTCCACGACCTGATAGACAGACTATCATGGATTTGTCTGGTCCAAGTTCTTTGGCCAATTTCACTGCAAAAGCGATGGCATGGCTAGATTCCAAGGCTGGGATAATCCCTTCCACACGAGACAAGAGTTGGAATCCTTCCAAGGCTTCATCGTCTGTCACAGGAACATAGCTGGCACGTTTAATATCGTGGTAGTGAGAATGTTCTGGACCGATACCAGGATAGTCCAAACCTGCTGAGATAGAGAAGGCTTCAAGAATTTGACCATGCGCATCTTGGAGCACATCCATAAGAGAACCATGGAGAACACCTGGACGTCCCTTGGTCAAGGTCGCTGCGTGATGCTCTGTATCTACACCAAGTCCAGCTGCTTCAGCACCATACATGGCTACTGACTCATCTTCTACAAAGGGATGGAAGAGTCCGATAGCATTAGAACCACCACCAACACAAGCTACTAGGGCATCTGGTAAATCTTGGCCGGTCAAGTCACGGTACTGTTGTTTAGCCTCTCGCCCGATGACACTTTGGAAGTCACGAACAATTTCTGGGAAAGGATGAGGCCCCAAGGCAGAACCAAGGATATAGTGGGTATCATCGATATTTGTCACCCATGAACGAAGGGCTGCATTGACCGCATCCTTAAGCACGCGCGAACCATCTGTCACGGCCTCAACCTTAGCTCCCAAAAGCTCCATTCGGAACACATTAAGGGCTTGACGTTTAACATCCTCTTCACCCATATAGATGGTACATTCCATGTTGAAGAGTGCCGCAGCTGTTGCAGTTGCTACACCGTGCTGACCAGCACCTGTTTCTGCGATAATTTTCTTTTTACCCATGCGTTTAGCAAGCAAAACTTGTCCCAAGGCATTGTTAATCTTGTGGGCCCCTGTATGGTTAAGGTCTTCCCGTTTGAGGTAAATCTTGGCTCCGCCGATATGTTGGGTCAAGTTTTTTGCGTAGTAAAGAGGCGTTTCACGACCTACATACTGGCGCAAGAGTTGGTTTAATTCCTCTTGGAAACTGGGGTCTGCCTGACTTTCACGGTAGGCTTTTTCCAACTCCAAAACTGCTGTCATCAATGTTTCTGGGACGAAACGTCCGCCGAATTTTCCGTAAAATCCATCTTTATTTGGTTCTTGATATGCCATGCTTTACCCTCTCTATAAATCTTCTAATCTTTTCATGATCCTTTTGTCCATCTGTCTCCACTCCGCTTGATACATCTACTGCATAGGGAGTAAAGTGTTGAATTGCTTGTACTACATTGTCTTCATTAAGGCCACCTGCGATAAAGAAGGGCTGCGCTAGTCCTGTCGTATCCAGTTGACCCCAATCAAAGGTCTGGCCACTCCCTGCTACAGGGGCATCAAAGAGTAGATAGTCTGCCTGAGAATTGGGTACATGACCCTCTCCATCGACTTGAACAGCCTGAATGCTGGCACAAGGCAAATCCTCAAACAAACCATCTGCTACCTGACCATGAACTTGTACCAAGTCCAAGCCAACTTTGTCAATCGCTTCTAGCAGTTGAGCCCGACTTGGTGAAACAAATACACCAACCTTTTTGACATCTGCAGGAATAAGCTTTGCCAACTCAGCAGCCTGATCCAAGGTCACCTGTCTTTTACTAGGTGCAAAGACAAAACCGATGTAGTCTGCTCCTGCTGATACGGCTGTTTCCACCGCTTCTTTAGTAGATAATCCGCAAATTTTAACCTTTGTCAATCTGCAACTCCTTGATTCTCTGGGCTACATCTTCTGCCTGCATGAGAGCTGTCCCAACTAAAATTCCGTTAAAGTATGGCGCTACTCGTTCCGCATCCTGCCCTGTGAAAATAGCAGATTCAGAAATGTACAAGAAATCATCTTTGAAATGTTTAGCCAAATCTACACTGGTCTGCAAGTCAACTTCAAAGGTGGTCAAGTTGCGATTATTGACCCCAATAATCTGGGCACCAAGTCTCTGAGCTACCTCTAGTTCAGCTAGATTGTGAGTTTCCACCAAGACTTCCAGACCTAACTCTGTCGCGTAGTCGTAAAGTTCCTTGAGGCGTTCTTCTGACAAGGCAGCCACGATGAGCAGGATAACTGTTGCACCGGCATTGCGAGCACGGATGATTTGCTTTTCATCGATGATAAAGTCCTTGTTCAGCGTCGGAATTCCTACCTGACTGGAAATCTCACGCAAATAATCCAAATGTCCTTTAAAGAAAACCTCATCTGTCAAAACTGAAATCATCACTGCTCCATTTGCTTCATAAGTCTGGGCCTGTTGCACAATATCCACATCGAGATTGATATCTCCCAGACTAGGGCTAGCCTTCTTGACCTCAGCGATTACCTGCAAACGGTCTTGATGTTTTTTTAAATAGTCAGCTAAGCGATAGGTCTTGCGCAAGGGCTGGACTTCCTCCAGCTCCATTTGCTCGACTTCACGCGCCTTCTGCTCTAAGATTCGTGCTAAAAATTCCTGACTCATTTTTGGTACTCCTGTAACAGTCTGAGTTTTTCAAGGGCCTGGCCACTAGCAATCACTTGACGGGCCAAGGCAACTCCTTCCTTGATACTATCAACCTTACCATTAGCATAGAAACCAAGACCAGCATTCAAGATTGTCGTTTCCAAGAATGGACTTGGTTCGTTTTGAAGAACGCTAAGCAAGATTTCTGCATTTTCCTGAGCATTTCCTCCTCGAATGTCTTCGATAGCGTAGCGTTCCATCCCCAAATCCTCTGGAGTGAAGCTTGACAAGGTGATTTCGCCATTTTCAAGAAGAGCAATCTTGGTTGTTCCGTTCAAGCCAGCTTCATCTAGCCCTTCTGGTCCAGCAACCACGATGGCACGTTTGCGGCCCATATTTTTCAAAACCTGAGCGGTACTTTCTAGCAGTTCTGGACGACTAATGCCAAGCAACTGTGTTTCCAAGGCCATTGGGTGAATCAGTGGACCAGTCAAGTTCATGATTGTTGGAATTCCCAATTCCAAACGTGCTGGCATGATGTATTTCATAGCTGGGTGCATATTTTTAGCAAAGAGAAAGACGATGCCAGTTTTATCAAAGACCTTACCTAGTTCAGCTGGTTTGAGGTCAAGATTGATGCCCAAGGCTTGAAGGACATCTGCAGAACCCGATTTAGAAGAAATCGAGCGGTTACCGTGCTTGGCCATATGAATGCCACCACCAGCCAAGACAAAGGCTGCAGTTGTCGAAATGTTAAAGCTGAAGGACTTGTCTCCACCAGTACCACAGTTGTCCATGGCATCATGTATCTCAGTTGGAATGTGTTGGGCATGTCCTCTCATGACTTGTGCAATGGCTGTGCGCTCTTCAGGTGTTTCCCCCTTCATCTTAAGGGCTAAAAGAAGAGAAGCAATCTGCGCTTCGGTTACACGTCCAGTCACGATACGCTCGATGACATCCGTCATTTCCACTCCTGATAAATGTTCAAATTTTGCTAGTTTTTCAATAATCTCTTTCATCCTAGTTTCCTCACTTTACAACCTTCTCGATAAAATTCCGAATAGAAGACAAGCCATCTGGCGTTCCGATACTTTCTGGATGGTACTGGAAGCCATAAATCGGCAGGCTTTTGTGTTGAATTCCCATAATAGCTTGGTCATCAGTTGAACGAGCTGTCACTACAAAGCCTTCTGGCATTTCTTCAATTAAAATACTGTGATAACGCATGACTGGACGACCATCCTCAATGCCTTGATAGAGAACAGATGGCGCTTCAAAGTTGATATGGCTCTGTTTCCCATGCATGACTTTTGGAGCCAAACCTAGCTTTCCACCAAAGACTTCTGCGATGGCTTGGTGCCCCAAACAAATCCCTAGAATCGGCTTCTTGCCTGCAAAGTCACGAATCATGTCTTCCATCTTTCCGGCATCCACTGGCCAACCTGGACCAGGAGAAAAGACCAGACCATCTGCTTTTTCAGCTTCTTCATACAGTTTAGGATCATCATTTCTCAAGACCTGTACTTCCGCAAAATTCCCAATGTACTGCGCCAAGTTATAGGTAAAAGAATCATAGTTATCAATCAATAAAATCATGGTCTTAGTTCTCCAATTCTAGTCATAGATTTAGCCTTGTTAATGGTTTCTTGGTATTCATTTTGGGCGATAGAATCATAGACAATCCCTGCCCCAGCCTGCACATAGGCTGTTTGATTCTTGATAATCATAGTTCGGATGGCAATGGCGAAATCCATATCTCCCGTCGCAGACAAGTAGCCGATTGCTCCTGCGTATACGCCACGTTTTTCTGTTTCCAGTTCATAGATTCGTCTCATGGCCCGAATCTTTGGTGCTCCTGAAACTGTTCCAGCTGGCAGTGTGGCTTTCAAGGCATCCATGGCAGTGAGTTCGGGAAGCAAACGCCCTTTCACAACACTGGTCAAATGCATAACATAGCGGAAGAGCTCCACTTCCATATACTTGGTGACTTGAACACTTGCCGTTTCAGAGATGCGACCGATATCATTACGTCCCAAATCTACTAACATCCGATGTTCTGCTGTTTCCTTCTCATCAGAAAGCAGGTCTGTCGCCAAGGCCTTGTCCCCTTCATCTGTAGCTCCTCTTGGTCGAGTACCGGCAATCGGATTGGTTGTCACGATACCATTTTTGACAGAAACCAAACTTTCAGGACTAGCACCGATGATTTGATAATCACCAAAGTCATAGAAATAGAGGTAATTAGATGGATTGGTCACGCGAAGATTTCTGTAGAAGTCAAATGGATTTCCAGTAACTTCTGCTGAGAAACGTTGACTGAGCACGCATTGGAACATATCACCATTACGAATCAAGCCACGAGCGGTTTCCACCATTTGCTCAAACTTCTGAGGAGCGATATGGGGTTTGAAGTCTAACGGAGATAGATCCAAGTCTTCAAATTCATTTGAAGCAGGAATGCGTAATTCCTCCAGCACTTGCTTCAAGGCTCCTTTCAAGGCCTCTTGACTACGCTCACTATAGAGAGCATCCTCGATGACATGGATTTTTTCCTTCTTGTGGTCAAAGACCATGTAGCTCTCATAGACAAAGAAATGCATGTCCGGCGTTCCAATGGTATCCTCAGGGATTTGACCAATTTCTTCATAAAGAGAAATCATATCGTAACCCACAAAGCCAATGGCTCCCCCACCAAAAGGGAGGTCTGAATGGTGTTGGCTCTTATGAGTCACTTCATAAAGGAAATCCAGGGGATCACGATCAATCACTTGCCCATTTTGATAAAGAACCCCATTTTCAAACTGAATCTCAAAAACTGGATTATAGGCTAGGATAGAAAAACGAGCGGTTTCCTTGTCTCTCGGAATACTTTCTAAGATCACCTTGTGTTGTCCTTTTAAGCGCATATAAGCCAAGATTGGTGATAAGACATCACCATGAATGATTCGTTCCATTGTAATTTCCCTTTCAGTTTCTTATTTTTAATTTTTTGTCTTTTTTCTATTTCCCTTAAATAGTGCGGACGGGAGCAACTTTCTCCGAAATTTCATCCCTAATTTTCGAGCCTTAGGTCTCAAAAATTCCGTTCTAGATAAGCATCTTTGCTTCTCTAGAATACCACTATGGCGGGAAATAGCGGTTCAATGCTCACTTCGTTCACCAATATTTTATAGAAATCTATCTATTGATGAAGTATAGTTTAAAACTGGTGACCATATCTACGATAAATATATAAAAATCCCCACGCAAAATAACTTGCGTGAGGACGAAATTCGCGGTGCCACCTCAATTATAGGATTTCTCCTATCTCTCATTCCTGTCTCAGATACCTCCTGTAACAGGCTGTGCGATAAAGGGCACTCCCTTGAGAATTATGTTTTCTTCTCTCGTTTCAGATGGACCCAATCTTACAGCTTTCTCTGCTTGTTTCCAGCAACCACAAGCTCTCTGGGAAAGAAATAACTATAATTTTTCCATCTATTATTTTTTAGCTTCTAGGTAGTCTGCAATCGCAGCTACGTCCTTGTCTCCACGACCAGAGACATTGATGATGATAATCTCATCTTTACTTAGTTTCGGTGCACGTTTTACCGCTTCTGCGATCGCGTGCGAACTTTCGATCGCTGGGATAATCCCTTCAGTCTTGCTGAGAAGGAGCAAGGCTTGAACAGCTTCTTCATCTGTCGCTGCTACGTATTCCACGCGACCTGAATCTTTAAAGTAGGCGTGTTCTGGGCCAACTCCTGGATAGTCCAAACCAGCTGAGATAGAGTAAACTGGCGCTAGCTCTCCATCTTCCTTAAAGACTGCATAAGTCTTCATACCGTCGACAATTCCGACACTACCTTTTGTCATAGTGGCTGCGTGCTTGTCTGTGTCAAGTCCATGACCGGCAGCTTCGACCCCAACCAATTTGACTTCTTCATCAGCCACATACTGTGAAAAAGCACCGATGGCATTGGAACCACCACCTACACAGGCAATGACGTAGTCTGGTAAACGGCCTTCTTTTTCCAAGATTTGACGGCGAGATTCTTCACTGATGACCTTTTGGAATTCATGAACAATGGTAGGATAAGGATGAGGGCCTACAGCAGATCCCAAAACGTAGAAAGCTTCAAGGTCATTCATCCATGCTCCAAAGGCTGCATCAACCGCATCCTTAAGAGTTCGGGTCCCCGTTTCAACTGCATGAACGGTCGCTCCCATCATCTCCATACGGAAAACATTGAGACGTTGACGCTCCACATCTTCTGCCCCCATGTAGACATCACAGGCCATACCAAACTTGGCTGCAGCAGCTGCTGTCGCAACACCGTGCTGACCAGCTCCTGTTTCTGCGATCACTCGTTTTTTGCCCATACGTTTGGCAAGAAGGATTTGACCTAGAACATTGTTGAGCTTGTGAGAACCCAGATGATTAAGATCTTCGCGCTTGAGATAAATCTTAGCTCCACCTAGGTGGTCTGTCAAACTTTCCGCAAAATAGAGTGGTGTTTCGCGACCAGAATAATCCTTCAAGTAATGGCGAAATTCTGCCAAAAATTCTGGATCATCCTTGTATTTGTCAAATGTCACTTCCAACTCATCCAACAAAGCCTGAATCGGCTCCGGTACAAAACTACCACCAAATTGTCCAAAATAACCTTTAGTTGTCATAAATTTTTCCTCTTTCAGTATTGATTTCAAGATATGAAAAAAGCCCACACACAGAATCGACTTCCATGTGAGGGCGTTGGTAACGCGGTGCCACCTCAATTATAAAGGGACTATTCCCCTTTACATCTCTGCCTTGTCTAACAACAAGTTGCACTATAAGGTGTGCGCACCGAATTTTCATTGTTTCAAATTCATTTTTTAAATCAGCCCACTTTCACTACTTCCAACCACCTGTTCACAATCACCACAGGCTCCCTGAAGATCAAAAATAACTACTTTTCTGATTTATTGAGAATATTATATGTTATTGTTCTATCCTTGTCAAGATTTTTTTATGATTTTTTTCCAGAACCGAGGATTTCTTCGGAAATTCTCACCAAAGTCTGAACGATGTAATCAACTTCTTCATCACTTAATTTTGTATGAAGAGGAAGGGTAATTTCATTTTCAAAGAAGGCATAGGCTCTTGGATAATCTGCCATATCAAAACCAAGATTCTTATAAGCTGTCAAGAGAGGAAGCGGTTTGTAGTGTACATTACTTGCAATTCCTGCTTTGGCCAATTCTTGGATAATACGATTACGCTCTTCTAGACTAGCACCTTCTACATGGGTGATGTAGAGGTGACGACAAGATTCGACAGTATCAGTCTTGTGTGCCAGTGGGTGAATACGAGTACCCGCAAAGCCACGATTATAGCGATCCACGATGTCCTTACGACGTTGTAGCAAACCAGGGTAACGATCCAATTGTACCAAACCTATCGAAGCCATGATATCCGTCATGTTGCACTTATAGGCTGGTGTTACGATATCGTACTCCCATGAACCCAATTGCATCTTAGCAAGAGCATCCTTAGTCTGACCATGAAGGGAAAGGATTTGGAATTCCTTGTACATTTCTTCGTCGTCAATCGCTGGATTGGCCTTCCAAGTCGCACTTCCTCCCTCAGCCGTTGTAAAGTTTTTAACGGCATGGAATGAGAAGGAAGTAAAGTCAGCGATAGAGCCCGCAGGGTGTCCTTTATAAGTTGATCCCAAAGCATGGGCACTATCAGAGACAAGCACAATACGGTTAAAGACCTTTTGCCACTTACTTGAAGCAGTAAAGAGATCGCGTTTCTTCTCCACAATTTGGAACAAACGGTCATAGTTGCAAACAATCCCTGCAAGGTCTACTGGGATGATCACCTTAGTTTTCTCAGTGATAGCTTGCTCAAGAAGGTCATAGTCCATCTCAAACGTATCTGCTTGGATATCCACCATGACAGGTGTTGCTCCTACGTGTGTGATGACACTACATGAAGCTGTATAGGTCATAGCTGGAACGATGACTTCATCACCTGGTCCCACTTCCAAAACACGTAAAATCAACTCAAGAGCGGCTGTAGCAGAGTTGAGGCAGACAGTCTTAGGTGTCTGTGTGTATTGAGACAAGCGACGCTCCAGTTCTTTTGTCTTAGGACCTGTTGTGATCCAACCAGAACGAAGGGTATCCGCTACTTCAGCGATTTCAGCTTCGGTAATATCGGGTGGTGAAAATGGAATATTGTAATTTGGCATTGATTTGCTCCTTTTATCTGTACTCATTTTCTCATGACTACTTTATTTTAGTACCTCAAACACGGTTTGAAACATGATTTTGATGTCTCCAAGGAAACTAAATTCTCGGAGATAGGCGAGATTATAGCGCATCTTTTCAGGAAGGACATGTTCGACATAGGCCTGGTCAACTGACAGACCTTTCTCCGTCATTTGACTGATGATGGTGTCCTCATCCTTGTAGTTGATGCTGGCTAGAGAGGTGATTCCTGCTGGCAAGAGCAAGGTCGCCATCATTTCAGGGCTATACTGCTCGGTGTAGCGTGGCACCTCAGGTCGTGTCCCAACAAAGGACATCTCGCCTTTAAGGACATTGACTAGCTGAGGTAGTTCGTCCAAACGCACACGGCGGATGAAATTCCCCACTTTGGTAATGCGGCTGTCGTTAGCAGAAGTCACCAGACTTCCTTTTTTATCCGCATCCGTCACCATAGTACGGAACTTCCAAATCTTGAACGGACGGTTGTACTGGGTCACGCGCTCTTGCTTGTAAATGACTGGTCCCTTGCTATCCAACTTGATCCAAATGCTCAAGATAAGAAAGATGGGAGAAGTCAAAACTAGCAAAAACAGGGCCAGAACCCAGTCCAGGCAACGCTTGAAAATCAGCGAACCCTTCCTTTTAGAGACAAGCTGGTAGTAGGACTCAACCTCGCTTGATTGCATTTCCACGGGCAAGTCTTCCCATTTCAGCATGCTGTTTCTCCTTTGTTTTTATTATACTATTTGTCAACATTTTTCATTATACCACAAAATGGAAAAGGCGGTGCAAGAAATCTGTAATTTAAAGGATTTCCTTCTGATGTTCAATGAAAATCAAAGTACAGCTTTGAGGTTGCAGATAAATCTGACATGGTTTGAAGAGATTTTCAAAGAGTATTAGGACATGGCCCCTGCCTGCAAACTATACATCTTGTGATAGGTTCCTCCCAAGGCCAAGAGTTCCTCATGGGTTCCACTCTCAATGATGCGTCCCTTGTCCAAAACATAAATGCAGTTGGCGTCCTGGATGGTCGAAAGACGATGAGCGATGGCAATGGTTGTCCGCCCCTGTCTCATCTTAGCTAGGGAATCTTGAACCAAACTTTCTGTTTCAGAGTCAATATTGGCTGTCGCTTCATCCAAAATCAAGATTTTAGGCTGACTAGCAACTGTTCTAGCAAAGGCAAGAAGCTGACGCTGGCCAGTAGAAAAGCTCGAACCACGCTCAGAAACGGGGGCATCATAGCCCTGCGGAAGGTCCTGAATAAAGGAATCTGCATCAACAAAGGCAGCCGCAGCCTGGACCTCTTCATCACTAATGTCTTGATACATGGCAATATTGGACTTGATGGTTCCATGATAGAGGAAGGGATCCTGTAAGACTAGACCGATGTTCTTTCTCAGCTCTTCCTGACTGTAGTTCCTGATATCCACATCATCCAAGAGAACGCGGCCTGACTGAAATTCATAAAAGCGCATGAGGACATTGATAATGGAAGATTTCCCGGAACCTGTATGACCTACAAAGGCAATGGTTTCGCCCTTCTTAACTGAAAAGGAAATATCATCCAGAATCGGATGTTTGCCATCATATGAGAAACACACATGTTCAAAACGGATATTGCCTTCTTGAACTTTGGCTTTCCCATCTTCTTGAAGAGGCTCATAGGTTGTCTCATCAATCAAAGCAAAGACACGGCCTGCAGACACCATGGAAGTTTGAAGGGTTGAAAAGTTTTGCGTCACCTCAATCAAGGGATCAAAAAGACGATTGATATACTGGATAAAGGCATACATAGTTCCGGCCGTTATCCCGATAGAAAGACCACGATAGCCAAAGTAGGCCATCAAAACGGCATATCCTAGGAGTTTCAGCAAACTCATGGCAGGGCGCAAGAAGAGGGCATCCAAGGCTACAGAACGGTTGGCGTAGACCAAGTGTTCTTGGTTGATCTCATCAAATTCTGCCTGCAGACGCTTCTCTTGATTAAAGGCCTGGATAATCCTAATTCCCTCGATATTCTCTGCCAGCTTACTATTGATATCCGACAAGAGACTTCTGGTTTTTTCGATGATTTTGACTGATTTTTTCCGATAGAGATTGACCAAAAGGAAAATCAAGGGGAGAAAGAGCAAGACTAAAGCTGTCAAACGAAAATCCAGCACCAACATGGTATACAGAGTTGTCAGAAAGATGAAAACTGCTGAAATAAAGCTGGATAAAATTCCCGAAAACATATCACTGATGGTCTCGGTATCATTTGTCAAACGAGAAACGATGGAGCCTGCTGGCGTCTTATCAAAATAAGACATGCCCAGTTTCTCCATATTGGCAAAGGCATCCCGACGAATATCTCTGACAATACTGTAGGACACCCGCGCAAAGAGAAGATTGCCAACATACTGGACCAGAGTTTGCAGGATATAGAGGCCATAGTAGGCTAATAAAACTGTAATAGCAAACTGATTGAGATTGCTGAGGTACTGGTCGATAAAGTGGGAAGCCACAAGGGGAATGACACTTTTAATGACCGTAGTCGCAAGGAGAAAACTGAGTGCCAAAAAGGTCAGGAGGCCATAGGGCTTGAGATAGGACATCAAGCGCGTCAATACAGCCCATTGTTCTTGCTTATTCTGCATCTTCTTCTCCTTTCATTTCCAACTGCTGAGACTGGTAGGTTTGGGCATACCAGCCATCCAGGGCAAGCAGTTCTTCGTGCGTACCTCGTTCGATAATCTGTCCATTTTGCAGAACTAAAATCAAATCTGCATGGACAACCGCACTGAGACGATGTGCTGTAATAATGGTTGTCTTATCCTTCCGCGTCTCCTTGAGATTGTCGATGATCGCATACTCTGTCTTGGCATCCACGGCTGACAAGGAATCATCTAGAATTAAGATATCAGGATCTAAAATCATAGCCCGACTCATGGCCAGACGCTGCTTTTGACCACCAGAAAGACTGACTCCTTTTTCACCGATAACTGTATCAAATCCCTGAGACATGTCTACAATATCTTGGTAAACTTGTGCTAGCTTGGTCGCTTCCTCAACTGCTGAAAGGGGGAAGTTAGGATTGCCGAAGCGGATATTGTCTAAGATAGAGGTCGCAAAGAGAAACTGATCCTGAGGGACATAGCCCATGAGACTGCGAAGGTCTGTCAGACGATAGTCCCGAATATCATGACCGTTTAGATAAATAGCTCCCTTATCCACATCGTATTCTCGCAAGAGAAGTTTAATCAAGGACGTTTTCCCAGAGCCTGTCTGCCCGACTAAGCCTAGGGTTTGCCCTTTTTCCAGACTAAAGTGAACATCCGTCAGTGTCTCCTCATTTTCAAAGGCAAAGCTGTCAATGGCGTACTCCAAACGTCCATTTTCGATACTGTCCAGAGGACATTCAGGATCTTTTACAGGTGATTCCTGAGATAAAAGATCCTCAATCCGCTGATAAGAAACCTTTCCTCGCTGAGTAATATTAAAGAGGAAACCAATAGCCATAAGAGGCCAGACCAACATATCCAAATAACTGATAAAGGTGACCAGATTCCCAACTGTAATCTGCCCCTCCTGCACCATTAAGGAACCGACCAAGAGGGTTAAAACATAGGATGAACCAACAAACAAGAGAACCATGGGGTCAAAGAGACTGTCGTATTTCATGGTTTGGAGATTCTTCTGGAAGGTCAATTCATTTACTTCCTGAAAAGATGCCAATTCATCAGACTGATAACCGAAAGACTTGGTCACTTTAATACCCGATACAGACTCCTGCACCTTGTTATTGAGTTCGGAAAAGGCAGCCTGTGATTCGCCAAAAGCCTTGTGAGTCTTTCTCCCTAGACGACTAGTCGCATAAGCCATGAAAGGCAGGGGTAGAATGGCAACCAAGGTCATTTGCCATGAGATGCTAAAAAGCATGGTCATCAAGGTTACTAGCGCCGTGATGGAAGCATCCACTGCTGACATGACTCCTCCACCTGCAAGACGAGTTAGGGCATTGATATCATTGGTAGCGTGTGCCATCAAGTCCCCCGTCCGATAGGTCTGATAAAAGGCTGGCGACATCTTAGTAAAATGCTCAAACAAGCGAGAGCGCATAATCTGCCCCAGACGGTAGGAAGTCCCAAGGATATACATGCGCCAAACATAGCGCAGATAGTACATCCCAAAGGCTGCCAGCAGTAGATAAAATAGATTAAGAAGGAGGTTCTGCTGGCTTAATTGTCCCCCAGTGATGGCGTCAATCACCCGCCCCATAACCATGGGGGGAATAAGATTAAGGACGGAAACCAAGACCAGGGCCACAATTCCGACTAGATAACGGCGCTTTTCTAATTTGAAAAACCACCAGAGTTTTTGAATAATGGACATAAACTCCCTTTCTGATTGCAAATGGAAACCTGAGGCAAGGACCTCAGGTTTTTCTTATTCATAGGTTACGACTGTTACGACACCCTTGTCGTACTCAGCGATAAAGATATTGGCCACATTGTCATATCCTTGTTTGCTGAGGTTATCAAGCAGCCATTCTTCGCTCCGACCAATGGACTCCAAAATTTCTACTTGGACGACGCCATCTGTGACAACAGGATACTTGGGATTTTCATCTCCCATTTGGACTACGATGAGTTGGCCATTTTGCTCCTGCACAGCGCGTTTGACTTGTTTCATTTGGAAAATTCCCTGGCTACGAAGCTTAAGAGCTACATCCGCTGCTGATAAACCAACCGAACGGCAGGCTTCTGGATCAATCTTCCCATTTTTGATGAGCAGGGTTGGCTTCCCATCAATCAAACGTTTCACAAAGTAAACATTATTGTTGAGCCATTTGAGAGTCAAGACCAGAATGGTCCACATAATCAGGATAACTGCATACTGAAGGATACTGATGGCGCTATTGTAAATCACCCCGCCGATAATCCCCCCAAGTACATAGTTCTGAATTTGGTCTATTGCTGAGTTAGGCGCTAGGTTGCCCTTTCCTGTCACATTAATCACGAAAACCAGAGAAAAGAGTCCCAAGGCTAGTTTGATTAAAATTTCGATATAATTGAGTGTCATTTGTTCACCTCCACCAGTTCAATTGCATCTGTTTTATACAATTCGACTTTCTCTAAGAGATACTTGTCTGGCTCACTTCCGTTTAGGGCACGATAATAGCGATCTCCCACCTTGAGGAGTGCTCCATCCGTGTCTGCAGAAGTATTGACATAAACTTCCGACTTGTCAACTCCCAAATCTTTGGAAACAAGCTCGATGAAATGAAGTGAAGCTTGAAATTTATTGTTAGAAACTTGATTGTTTTGATAAGTCGTGATGCTGACCAAAAGGAGAGCTAATAAGGTTAAGGCTGAAATCATGACCAACTCACGAAATTTGGTCCCCTTTTTATCATGATAAGCCTTGAAGGCCAAAAATCCTGTCACAGCTAATAAAACAATCCCTAAACCAATCATGATGCCATTTTGCTGACCGATTTGGCTGAGGACATAGTCATAAGAATAGAATTTCATGTATTTTCACTCCCTTTCATAAAATCATTCTTAATTATAAACGAAAGAGGGTGATTTTTCAAACCATACGTTGGGGAAATGCGCCTTTTTTTGGTATAATATAGTCTGTAATCTGAATGAAAAAGGTAACTTTATGAAACTCATATCATGGAATATCGATTCCCTCAATGCGGCCCTAACGAGCGACTCAGCTCGTGCAAAATTGTCCCAAGAAGTCCTACAAACCTTGGTAGCCGAAAATGCTGATATTATCGCTATCCAGGAAACCAAGCTTTCAGCAAAAGGGCCTACAAAAAAACACTTGGAAATTTTAGAAGAACTCTTCCCAGGTTATGAAAACACTTGGCGTTCTTCCCAAGAACCTGCTCGTAAAGGCTATGCTGGAACCATGTTCCTTTATAAGAAAGAACTCACACCAACGATTAGCTTCCCAGAAATCGGTGCTCCGTCTACCATGGACTTGGAAGGTCGCATTATTACGCTGGAATTTGACGACTTCTTCGTCACCCAGGTCTATACACCTAATGCTGGCGATGGACTCAAACGCTTGGGTGACCGTCAAGTCTGGGATGTCAAATATGCTGAGTATCTAGCTGAGTTAGACAAAGAAAAACCAGTCCTTGCGACGGGTGACTACAACGTAGCCCACAAGGAAATCGACCTTGCAAATCCTGCCAGCAACCGCCGTTCACCAGGATTTACAGACGAAGAACGTGCTGGCTTTACCAACCTCTTGGCAACTGGATTTACCGACACCTTCCGTCATCTTCACGGCGATGTGCCTGAATGTTACACCTGGTGGGCGCAACGCAGTAAGACTTCTAAAATCAACAATACAGGCTGGAGAATCGACTACTGGCTCACTAGCAACCGCGTGGCTGACAAGGTGACCAAGTCTGACATGATTGACTCGGGTGCGCGTCAAGACCATACGCCGATTGTATTGGAAATTGAACTCTAAGGAGAAAGCTAATGGACTATCAAGCTGTCATTCCTGAATTTGTAGTATCTGACCTCGAAAAGTCACGCCACTTCTACTGCGACTTGCTGGGATTTTCTGTCGAATACGAGCGTCCAGAGGAGAAATTTCTCTTCCTCTCACTTGAAGACTGCCAACTTATGCTAGAAGAAGGCAGTACAGAAGAATTAGCCCAACTAACCTATCCTTTCGGGCGCGGTGTCAATATTTCCTTTGGCATTGAAGATGTCCCTCAGCTCCACCAAAAACTGCTGGAAGCTGACTATCCTATCCATCGTCCGCTGACCAAGAGAACATTTCGTGTTGGGGATCATTATATCTATCCTCACGAATTTGCAGTCTTGGATCCCGATGGCTATTTTTTAAGATTTAGCGAATAAAAGAACAAAAGGCTACAATACTATATAGCGTTGCAGCCTTTTATTCGTTCGCTTTTATGATCTATTTACTAACAAAAAATTTGATTTATAAAGCTAATTGGTGTAAAATAAAAACATTGGCAGTAGCCTATTTAAAATTGAATATCATTTTACTTGTTTATGTCGTGAATTGGCACGACGTTTCTACAAGGTGCCGGAACACCTAACAATGAGTATGTCAGCTGAAGGTATGGTGTTGGCCATACCTATTTTGGGGACTTACTTAGGGGATTAAGTAGGTTCTTTTTTAGTATTTTGCTAAAGCTAGCCTTCAAGGTAAAATTTAATATTTTTAATATTTCCCTTAATTAGTGCGGACGGGAGGTGAAATTACCCTGTGAGTAATTTCAGGAATCCAGGGAATTTCATCCCTAATTTTTGAGCCCCTAGCTCTTTCATTTCTAGGCTTAGGCTAAAATAGTTCCCCGAACTATTTTACTCTCAAAAATCCCGTCATAGACAATAACAAGATTATTGTCTATGATACCACTACGGCGGGAAATATTTGATAAAACTCGCTTCGCTCGTACTAGTTTTATCAAATATATAGTACTAGCAAACTGGTTCACTATAGAAACAGTTAACCAACAAGTAAACTGGCTTTTAGACTTTAGGAGGTCTTATGAAATTATTAGAAGAGCGCATCCTCGAGGATGGGCATATCTTGGGTGACAACATCCTCAAGGTAGATTCCTTTTTAACCCACCAAGTTGACTTTAGCTTGATGCGAGAGATTGGTAAGGTATTTGCGGACAAATTCGCTTCTGCTGGCATTACCAAGGTCGTAACCATTGAAGCTTCAGGCATTGCCCCAGCCATTTTTACTGCCGAAGCCTTAGATGTCCCCATGATTTTCGCCAAGAAAGCTAAAAACATCACCATGAACGAAGGTATCTTAACTGCCCAAGTCTACTCCTTTACCAAGCAGGTGACCAGCACCGTTTCCATCGCTGGAAAATTCCTTTCACCAGAGGACAAGGTCTTGATTATTGACGATTTCCTTGCTAATGGCCAAGCTGCCAAAGGCTTGATCCAAATCATCGAACAAGCTGGAGCAAAAGTCGAAGCTATCGGAATTGTTATCGAAAAATCCTTCCAAGATGGTCGTGATTTGCTTGAAAAAGCAGGCTATCCAGTCCTATCACTGGCCCGTTTGGATCGTTTTGAAAATGGTCAGGTCGTATTTAAGGAGGCAGATCTCTAATGCAAAAACAAGAAAAACATTCACAAGCAGCCGTTCTTGGCTTGCAGCACTTACTAGCCATGTATTCAGGTTCTATCCTGGTTCCCATCATGATTGCGACAGCTCTTGGCTATTCAGCTGAGCAGTTGACCTACCTAATCTCCACAGATATCTTCATGTGTGGGGTGGCCACCTTCCTTCAACTCCAACTCAACAAATACTTTGGTATTGGACTACCAGTCGTTCTCGGAGTTGCCTTCCAATCCGTCGCTCCTTTAATTATGATTGGACAAAGTCACGGTAGCGGAGCTATGTTTGGTGCCCTTATCGTTTCAGGGATTTATGTGGTTCTGATTTCAGGCATTTTCTCAAAAGTTGCCAATCTCTTCCCATCTATCGTAACAGGCTCTGTCATTACCACGATTGGATTGACCCTGATTCCTGTCGCTATTGGAAATATGGGAAATAACGTCCCAGAGCCAACTGGTCAAAGTCTTTTGCTTGCAGCCATCACTGTTCTAATTATCCTCTTGATCAACATCTTTACCAAAGGATTTATCAAGTCTATCTCCATTTTGATTGGTCTGGTTGTTGGAACTGCCATTGCTGCTACCATGGGCTTGGTTGACTTCTCACCTGTTGCGGCAGCACCGCTTGTCCATGTCCCAACTCCCCTCTACTTTGGTATCCCAACCTTTGAAATCTCTTCTATTGTCATGATGTGTATCATCGCAACGGTGTCTATGGTTGAGTCGACTGGTGTTTACCTAGCCTTGTCTGATATCACGAAAGACCCAATCGACAGCACGCGCCTGCGCAACGGTTATCGTGCAGAAGGTTTAGCCGTACTTCTCGGAGGAATCTTTAACACCTTCCCTTACACAGGATTTTCACAAAACGTTGGGTTGGTTAAATTGTCAGGTATCAAGACTCGTCTGCCAATCTATTATGCAGCTGGTTTCCTAGTCCTCCTTGGACTCCTACCTAAGTTTGGCGCCCTTGCCCAAATCATTCCGAGCCCTGTTCTTGGAGGGGCCATGCTGGTGATGTTTGGCTTTGTTTCCCTTCAAGGGATGCAAATCCTCGCCCGCGTTGATTTTGCTAACAATGAACATAACTTCCTTATCGCAGCTGTCTCCATCGCTGCAGGTGTCGGACTCAATAACAGTAATCTCTTTGTCAGCATGCCGACAGCCTTCCAAATGTTCTTCTCAAACGGAATCGTCGTAGCCAGCCTACTTGCCATTGTACTCAATGCCGTATTAAATCGGAAAAAGAAATAAGAAAAAGAGGCTCACACCTCTTTTTTGTTTCTCTATATCCTTACCTGTCTTTTTTCAGACCGCTGGCCTGTGACAAACATGGTAAAGGTTGCTTTGCAGACATTTCTGCCTTCTTGATTGGTGATATCGACATCTACCACACAGGTTGTGCGTCCATGATGGACACATTCTCCTTTAATGGTCAGTACATCATCTAGTTTTCCTGCCTTGAGGTAGTTGATAGAGGACTGAAGCGTCACTCCATCTAGCCCCAGCGAGATAACCACCAAACCACTAATCTGATCACAAAGTGTAAAGAGATAACCTCCATGGGCATTGCCATAGTAGTTGAGCGACGAGTCCACTATTTTCGTCGTCACCACAACGTGACCATCTCTCATTTGTTCAATTTCGTAATTTTCAAAGGCAGATATAGCGTCAAAATGAAAATCTTTCATCGTTTCCTCCTGATATTTCAAACGACCCTATGATACTACTTTTTATAGGACTATGCAAGGAGAAAGCTCCTAGTCTGGCAAAATTCCGACCTGTTCTACAAAGCGCATAAAGGCTGCCTGTCCTTGTTTCGTCTGCTTGTAAACCCCCGCGTCCTCCAGAACACGTGCAAAGATGTCACCCACAGAGTCCTTGACGATTTCAAGGGCTTTTTCTTTATCTGCTAGGTCCAGATGTTGGGCTTTGAGCTGGTCTGCCCATTCCTGATGATAGTCGGCAACTGTAACCCCTTCTCCCACGAGGTAGCTGGCAACTTGCTCCACTTCTGCCTTCAAACGAGGTGGAAGAATAGCCAAGCCCATGACCTCAATCAAGCCGATATTTTCCTTCTTGATATGTTGGACATCCTTGTGGGGATGATAGATGCCATCAGGATGCTCTGGCGATGTCTGATTGTCCCGCAAGACCAAGTCCAACTCAAACTGTCCATCGCGTTTACGGGCAATGGGTGTAATGGTATGGTGTGGTGTCCCGTCTGTCTCTGCCAAAATCTGTACTTCAGGGTCTGAATATTGGCGCCATTCCTGCAAAATCTTATCCGCCAAGTTGATCAAATCCTCTTTGGAATCCGAAGTCAAACGTAGCACTGACATAGGCCACTTGACAATCCCAGCCTTGACCTGCTCAAATCCAGTAAATCGGAAAGTCTTTTGCAAGGGAGCCAATTCCATAGGAAATACGTGACGGCCTCCTTGATAGTGATCATGAGTGAGAATGGAACCTCCCACAATCGGCAGGTCCGCATTAGAGCCTGCAAAATAGCCTGGAAACTGCTCTACGATAGCCAGAAGGCGCTCAAAGCTATGACGACTAATCGCCATGGGACGATGCTTCCCATCTAAGAAAATACAGTGCTCATTAAAATAAGCATAGGGCGAATACTGGAAACCCCACTCCTGACCCGCCATTTCAAAACGGATAATCCGGTGATTACTACGAGCTGGATGGTTAACCCGACCATGGTAGCCTTCGTTCTCTAGACAAAGTTGACACTGGGGATAATTGCTAGCTTGCACCAACTTGGCCGCAGCTATTTCTTTTGGATCCTTTTCAGGCTTAGAGAGGTTGATGGTAATCTCAAGTTCTCCGTAGTCAGATGGAACACGATAAGCAATATTCTTAGCAATGGCCTTGAGTTTGATGTAGTCATTTTTCTGGCTAAGTTGGTAGAAGTCCGCAATTGCCTGTTCGGGAGATTGGGCATAGGTTGCCCAGAAGTCACGATTGACCTGACTTGGACAAGGTGTTACCAAGTCCATTAGTTCAGCACCGAGGATTTCACGCGCAGCCTGGCTATCCTCAATCGTCTCTAATCGAACCGCTTCCTCAACCAACTGGTCTTTGAGGTCAATCACTTTATCCAGATCCGTCTCAATTTCCAAAACACTTTCTCCCACTCGTGCCAAGACACGATTGGTCAGGTAGATTCTATCCATTTCCTCAAATGAACTTTCAGCAATAACGTGTGTTACAAATTTATCTACTAAGGTCACGATAGAGCCTCCTTTTGACTAGTCAAGGACGCGAGTGCCACCTGCAACTTCAGCAATATAGAAGCTTGGAGCGTATCCAACTACTTCCTCGTAGTGTTTGCCTACAGCTTCTTTAAATGCCTCAACAGTATCTTTTTGCACCAAGGCAATGGCACAGCCACCAAAACCTGCTCCTGTCATACGAGCACCGAGAACACCTTCTTGATCCCAAGCTGTGTGGACAAGGGTATCCAATTCCAAGCCAGTTACTTCATAATCATGCTCAAGAGAAACGTGTGACGCATTCATCAAGCGACCAAATGTTTCCAAATCACCTGCTTGAAGGGCAGCTTGAGCTTTAAGGGTACGTTGGTTTTCAAGCACAGCATGACGAGCACGTTTCAAACGATTTTCGTCTTTGATCAGATAGCTGTATTGGTCAAAGGCCCACTCGTCCAATTCACCCAAGGTCTGAATATCCAAGGCGACTTGCAATTCTTCCACTGCTTTTTCACACTCAGCACGGCGCTCATTATATTTAGAATCCGCCAATTCACGGCGTTTATTGGTATTCATAATAACAACGACATTGTCCTTCAAATCAAGTGGCACCAAGTCGTACTCCAAGGTGTTGGTATCTAGATAAATAGCGCGTTGGTCAGCTCCCATACCGATAGCAAACTGGTCCATGATACCAGAGTTGACTCCGATAAAGTTGTTTTCTGTTTGTTTTCCGATTTTAACCAAATCCAAACGGTCTAGTTTTAAATCAAAGAGATGCTCTGCCACGACCCCTGTCAAGAGTTCCAAGGATGCTGATGAAGACAAGCCAGCACCATTTGGGATATTCCCATAAACATAAAAATCAAAACCTTTGTCAATGACGTGCCCAGCTTCTTGCAAGAAATGGAGAACCCCTTTTGGATAGTTGGTCCAGTTGTGCTCTTTTTCAAACTTGAGGTCAGCAAGAGGCACTTCGATGATACCTTTGTCCTCAAAGTTGGCTGAATAGAAACGCAAGACTTGGTCGTCACGCTTGCGAGCCGCCCCATAAGTTCCCAAGGAAATAGCTGCTGGGAAAACATGTCCACCATTGTAGTCCGTGTGTTCACCAATCAAATTGATACGGCCTGGTGAAAAGAAGGTTTGGTCTGCTTCTTGACCAAAAACGGCAAGAAAGTCTTTGCGAAGGGCTTCAGCAGTAAGATGTTGTGTCATATGAATTCTCCTTTGACTGTCCGTTAAGTCACCTTAACGTGTAATCGTTTTCTTCTATTGTATCCAAGGATTTTACCAAGGTCAATCCTTTTTACTAAAGTTTTACTAAAAAATCGGTAAAAAGAATAAAAATATGATATACTAACCTAAAAGAAGGAGGATTTATGGCTACCTTAAAAGACATTGCACAGCTAGCCTCTGTCTCTATCGCGACCGTATCCCGTGTCCTCAATCGCGACCAGAGTCTATCTGTCACAGAAGAAACCAGACACCGTATTTTAACCGTCGCTGAAGAGCTGGGCTATACCAAGCACCTCAAGACAGGCGAATCCCACAAACCCAAGCAAAAGATTGCCATTATCCAATGGGTCAGCGAACAAGGGGAGCTTGATGATCTTTACTATTATCAGATTCGTCTCGGTATTGAAAAAAGGGCCCAAGAGTTGGACTATGATATCTTGCGCTATTTTAATGACCATCCTTTTACACTGAGCGAGGAAGTAATCGGGATACTCTGTATTGGAAAGTTCAGTCGATCACAGATTTCTGCCTTTGAAGAATACCAAAAGCCCCTGGTCTTTATAGACAGTGATACACTTTCATTGAGACATACCTGTATTATCACTGACTTTTACACTGCTGTAAAACAAGTTGTAGACTATTTCCTCAGTCAGGGACTGGATCGGATTGGCATTCTAACAGGTCTTGAGGAAACAACCGACCAGGAAGAAATCATCCAGGATAAGCGACTTGAAAATTTCAAAGACTATACCCAAGCAAAGGGAATCTACAATGAAGAACTGGTCTTTCAGGGAAGCTTTACCGCCCAGTCTGGCTATGACTTGATGAAAGAGGCCATTCACAAGCTAGGAGAACAACTCCCACCAGCATTTTTCGCAGCCAGCGATAGTTTAGCCATCGGTGCCCTTCGTGCCCTTCAAGAAGCTGGAATCAGCCTACCAGACCGCGTCAGCCTCATTTCTTTTAATGACACTAGCCTGACCAAGCAGGTCTATCCTCCCCTATCTAGCATCACAGTCTATACCGAGGAAATGGGCCGAGCAGGTATGGAAATTCTTAACAAGGAAGTTCTCCACGGTCGCAAAATCCCTAGCCTGACCATGCTGGGAACTAGACTGACTTTGAGGGAAAGTACAAGGAATGAATAGGATAACAAAACGACCTCTAGCGAGGTCGTTTTTCTAATGATAATGCCCATGCTTCTGCTCTAATTCTCTCACCCTCCGCTTATGTTGCGCATGATTGCTTTGACTGCTATCCACTTCAATAGTGATATTCTGCACGCCTCTTTCTTCTAAAAATTGACGCACCACTTCTTTGGTCTCCATCATCTGTTCCCAATCCCAGATACAAATGTGGACAAGGGCATTGTTCTCCAGACCGTCCATGGACCAAATGCTAAGTTGATTGACACTTTTGACATTTGGTAGAGCCTCTAAATCCTTCTCCAAATCACTTGTCTCAACCCCTTCTGGCACAGCATCTAGGAAAATTTTCAGCGTGCTCCAAAAGCGAGGAATGGCTTTCGATAGAATAAAGATAGAAATAACTAGAGACAAAAGCGGATCGAGGATATACCAATCTGTATACCGAAGGATAATCGCCATTAGAATGACAGCCAACCAACCAAGGGTGTCTTCCAAAAAATGCAAGCTAAGAATTGACTCGTTCTTTGTCTTTCCTTTACGGACTACTAGACTAGCTAGCACATTAATGGCCAGTGCAATGATTCCCAGCCAGAGGATCCCTTCCTCATTAACGGGTTGTGGGTGAACGATCTTTGTGACATTTTCCAAAATCACTAGGACAGACCCTATCATAAGAATCACAGCAGTTAGCATAGCCCCTAAAAGGCTGAAACGCTTGTAACCCAAGGTGTACTGCCCATCTTCTTCTCGGTTTGAGATTGTTTCTAAAAGGGCTGATATGCCAATGGCTATAGCATCTCCTAAGTCATGAACAGAATCAGCAAGAACAGCACTCGAACCAAAGATTCCTCCTGCGATAAACTCAACAATAGCATAGCTTAAATTTAAGAAAAAAGCTAACCAGATTGATGTTTTAGAACTCATTTCTCTCCCTCCTTTGGTATAATGGGTATATACATACTTCTTTCATTTGTATTATCTAATAAAATCCAAAGAAAGGATAGAAGCAAACTGTCAGCCATGTTCAGTTCTGAACAGTTTGTCACAAGTGTCTATATGCTAAAAAGAGACCGTCGAGTCAACAAGACTAAAAAAGCCATCTATCAAGCTTTTTTACAACTTTTGAACGACAAAGGCTATGATGCCACTACTGTCCAGGATATCATTGACCTCGCAGATGTTGGACGTTCTACTTTTTACTGTCATTACGAGAGTAAGGAACTGCTTTTAGATGAACTCTGTCGCTACCTCTTTCATCATCTCTTTGAAAGGGAAGGACACTTTACTACCGAGGACTACCTCGCTCATATCTTTTTACATTTTCAAAAAAATCAGGACCACGTCACCAGTCTCCTTTTTTCCAAAAACGACTACTTCCTCCGCCAACTACACAAGGAGCTCGAACACCATGTTTACCCCATGGTGGCGGATGACTTGCAAGAAGCCTATCCGAACATACCGGCTTCCTACCTCCAGCATTTTGTTGTGACGAACTTTATCGAAACTCTAACTTGGTGGCTAAAAAAAGGAAAATCATATACCGAAGACCAAGTGGTGAGATTTTACCTTGATGTAATAGAGATGACCTCTACAACTCCACTTGATAACTAAGCCTGAAACTCAGAAAGGAACAAACTATGTTAACTTCGATGATTCTAGGAATACTAACAATTGTACTAGCTCTCGCCTTCTCATTGCTTCACCTTGCTGCTGCTTTTTCAGCCATGAAACAAAAGAACTACAGTCTGGGAAACATGTGCATCTTGGTCGGCAGTTGCCTCACATCTCTGGCTCTAGCCATCTTTTACTTCGTTCCAGTTGCAACCATTCTACTATGGATTGTGGGTTCGAGTATCGTCTGCTATGGTGCCTACTGGAACGGGCAACAGCAAGAAAGTCAACATATATCGCACCACATCATTCGTATAACGAGCGCTATCGTTATTACCGTGTTACTCATTTTGCTCTAACACAAAAAAGGATCTTCTGATCCTTTTTTACTTTTTAAGCGCTTTTTGCTGCCTTGCTCCACTGGTACCAACCAACTAGACTGTTAATGAGATAAATCAGGTATTTCCCTTGGATTTGCAGGCTTTCTCCCCACCAGAGATAGATTGAAAAGACATTAGTAGCCGCCCAGAATATCCACTGTTCACGGTAAACAGCTGTCATGAGGATTTGCCCTACACCATTGGTCGCATCAGTGATAGAATCACGATAGGGACGATTAGCTCCGATAGACTGATAAATAAACCCAAAGGCCAACCACCAAAGAACACTAATAGAAAGATACTTTGTCCAACCCTTGCCGTCTAGTTTACGTGCGACAAACTCTTGTTGTTCTTTCTTAAACTGGGCTTGATAAATCCAAACCAAGAGACCAATTGGCTGCATAATTGTAAAATAGAGAGTTGTTAAAACCTCACCATAGAAGCCTTTTTGAAGGGCAAGCACCAGATAAATGATGGAATTAATTAAACCAAATAGGTAGTTACTAGCACGACCTTCAGCTTCTCAAAGAGCAGAAAAAAGGTTAGTAAGGCTTGAGAGATGAATCATTTTAAAGGCAAACAATTCCAACAAGACGTCATCATTGTCGCTGTTGGTTATTACCTACGTTACAATCTGAGCTATCGTGAAGTTCAGGAATTGCTTTATGACAGTGGAATAAATGTTTGCCACACTACGATTTATCGGTGGGTTCAAGAATACAGTAAAATCCTCTATCATCTCTGGAAAAAGAAAAATAAACAGTCCTTCTATTCGTGGAAAATGGATGAAACCTATATCAAAATTAAGGGGCGTTGGCATTATCTCTATCGAGCGATTGATGCGGACGGTTTAACATTGGATATCTGGTTACGAAAGAAACGTCGAGCAGACGATAACAGCTATAAGTTAGAAGATACCGCCTATCAAGAAGATAAAGCACGCAAAGCAGAAACCGAAGATAAGCTAGCTATTGAAGCAATGAAAAGCAAGTACACCACGCTATTGCTAGAAAATATGTTGCTAAGTCCGTTTGAAATGCAAGATACAAAAATCATGGCAAGATTGCAAGTCCATGTTTACCCCCTCTATGACGAACTGAAAGAATTAAGAGGGCTAAATAGTGTTAAAGACCACTTGTCTTATGTTGCCAGCAGACGTGAAGAATATTCTAAGCATAATATCGCACGCTACCTCAAAAAGCCATTGAACAATATCTACCAACGGTTAAAAGGCAGGACTTAAACCATGAGTGAAGACTTAAAAACGATCAAAGAGCTGGCGGATGAGTTGAGTGTTACAAAACAAAATATTCAATATCACTACCAAAGGTTACCAAAAGAATTACAGCTTAAAAGTTCCAATGGGTCTAATCTAATAAATTCTAAAGCAGAAAAAATAATTTTAGGTAAAGTAGAAAGTAGTAGCAAATCAAATACCAAAGACCAACAAATAAGTAGCAAAGACCAACAAATAGAAAAACTAACTAATTTGTTAGACCAGTAACAACGATTAGCCTTGCAAGATAAAAAGTTGCTAGAAGAATACAAGGCGGAAAATGATAACTTAAAAGCCCTCAAAATGCCCTCACAGGAAACAGAATTCAAACACTTAGACAATCAATATAAAGATGAAGTGAACGCTCTTAAAGAGAAGTTGGAAAATTTGCAGGAACAAATCAAAGATCAAAAAAGGATAGAAGAACAAGAAAAACCAATAAAATGGTGGGGACTATGGCGAAAATAGATGATTCAGTTAAAAAGAAAGTTCCAGAATTGCGATTTAAAGGATTCACGGATGAATGGGAACAGCGTAAGTTGGGAGACGAAGTTCGAATAGTGATGGGACAGTCTCCTAATTCAGAAAATTATACTGATGATCCTAATGGGCGCTAAAAATGCGAAGACCTATGAAGACCTATTTTGTATTAGTCAAACAAAAAATCCAAAAGAAATGGTATATGATTATGACCATGAAACAAAGTAAAATCAAACCGAGTGATCTGAGGAAGCACCCGATGATCATGAAACGTTATTAAACACAAAAGTCACCCATGTGAGTTCTTGCCAGAAGCTGAAGTTAATCCTTCAACCTGGAAAACCCGCAGAGGTGACTTTTTCTATACATCTCGATTTTTCTGGCAATAATCATTAACCGATAAATATGTCTGTGAATCACCCAGCGACTCCGCTATGTCCATAATCCGCGGTGGTAGTAATCCCACTCGCTGGACAAGTTCGTGATTGCTGAACAATTCCCGTGGACTGCCGGCGAAGCCAAACTTCCCGTGTTCCATAACATACACCGACTCAAACTCGGCGGCGACCCAATCCATGTCATGGGTGATGGTCACAACTTGGTGGCCCGAATCAGCCAACTGATGGAAAATTGCGGTCAACTTGCGCCGGCTTTCCCAATCAAGCGACATCATCGGCTCATCAAATAAATAAATCGCCGGATCCACTGCCAAAACTGTGGCAACGCTCAACAGCTTGCGTTCCGACAATGACAGGTCATATGGACTTTCAGCTGTTTTATCATCCAAGCCAACTCTTTTTAGAGCCGCTAAAGCCCGCCTCGTAATCGTGTCGTGGTCATTCATGACCTGCGCGACATTCCACTCCACCTCTCGTTGAACGGTCGGGTTGAAAAGCTGATCGTCAGGATTCTGAAAAGTAATCCCAACCTTCAGTAACTTTTCGACTGGTTTAAGATCATTAAAATTTTCTCCATCGATCTTAATCACACCGGTTTGTGGTGTCAGCAAACCCGTCAACAATTTGAAGAGCGTTGATTTGCCGGCACCATTTTGGCCGACAATCGCCACCATCGGATCGGCGAAGTGTTTGTCTTCAACATCCAAGCTAAAGGACCGTTCCGGATAAGTGAACGTCAGGTGGCTCAGTTCAATTGTGGACATAACGAACCTCCTTCAGATCAGCGTAATTCACCGGATACCGGCCATCAGCCAAGTGCCAATCCATTTTTTGAGCAAGTTGCTGGATTGTCGGGGCTGGAATCTGCCAGTCAGCTGCCAAATGATTAAACACCTCACCCGGCCTGCCCTGGGCTACCATTTGACCCTCGTGCAGCACCCACACAACGTCGGCGACTTCGCACAAATCGTCAATTTCACTGGTGACAATGAAGACAGTCGTCTCTTTGACTTGGGCCAGCCATTGGAAAAATTGCCGGCGGCCAAGGGGATCCATCTCACTGGTCGGATCATCCATAATCAAAACAGCCGGATTAGCCACAATCGCCGTGGCAATTGCCAACCGCTGGATCTGACCACCGGAAAGGCTCTCGGGACGCAAATTCAGCTGTTCAATCAACCCCATTTGCGTGGCAACTTCTTCAACCCGTTTTTGAATCAGTCCTTCAGCCATTCCCTGATTAATCAAGTCAAAGGCGATTTCATCGGCAACCGTGTCTGCCAACCCGCTTAGTTGGCCAGCTGGATTTTGCAGTACAACTCCATTCATGGCATTATAAACGGGCCAATTGTCAGACACTCGCTGGCCAAACATGTGCCAATCGCCCTCAATCTCAGCAGACATAATTTTGGGAATGACCCCTGCCAGCACACGGCACAAAGTCGATTTGCCGGAGTGGCTATTCCCGATAATCCCAACCACCTGGCCGGTATGAACCTCCGCGTTAATCTGACGCAGTTGTGGTTGCTCAGTACCCGGATAACGGGTGGTCAAATTTTCAATTACAATCCGTTTATCTTCGTCCATATCTTCCACCCAATCAATAAAATTGCCAATCCAGTCAGACCAATGTGCAGCGTCCGCGACAGGCGATACACGCGCTGGGAGGTTCTGACAGTCCGGTTGAGATTATCAAAACCTCTCAGTTGGAGAGAAATCGACCGCGTCATCGATTGATCCAAGGTCTTAATCACCAATGGAATTAGAACCGGCAGGACTGACTTTAATTTCTGAATCAACGTTTTTTGCGGATTGGTTCCGCGAACTTTTTGTGCCTGCTGGATTTTCCGCATATTGCGCATCATTTCCGGCAAAATATAACACACCGACATCAGAACGTAGACGGTTTTATAAGACAATCCGGACAGTTCCAAATAGGCCGCGTTTTCTGAAATACTCGTGGTCACCATAAAAAAGCCACTGGTCAAAATAATCACCAATACTCGACAACCCAGAGTGGTGGCGTAAATCAGGCCTTCTTTGTAGAACGACACCCCAAGCACAGAAAACAGCACAGTTTGATTCCGACTGTAAAATAACCCTTGGATGATCAGCATGGTGCAAATCAGAAACAGGCTGAATCCCAGCGCCTTAAAGGTGGTAGAACTCAATTTGGAAAATAACAATAGCAGTGTTGCGACAAGAATTAATCCGGCCTGAAGCAATAAATTCATACTGGCAAAGCTCAACAACGTCATGTCCAAGATGAACAAGAGCTTAGTAATCGGATCGATCACCTGGTACCACTTGAGCTTGACCCGTGGCGCTCCAGAAATCAATGTTTTATCAGTCATCATTTATCATCGCTAAAGAAGTGCACCATCCGCTTCGGCAGCTGACGATAGATGAAGAATGCCAGGTAGGCCACGCAGACTTTATCCAAAATATCCAAGACAAACTCATCGGTAAATGAGGCCAGCCACACTGGTGCATGATTGGCGACCATTACCGCAAACAATGAGTCACCCCAAGCGATACCGGTCTGACCACCCCAAAAGATGACGTTGAGTGGCGTTGAAATGACAGCTGAAACGATGGCAATAATAATAGCAGAAACAAATACTCGTCGCGCTGACGAGAACCACCCATTGGCGTGCAAAACTCCGACAGCAATCCCAATTCCGATGCTGGTAATCGCATACACGGTTGAAATTGGCGATAAGGTCAGCCCATAGATCACGTTGTTGATGAAACCACTAATGGCACCGGCAACCGGCCCAGCCAACATGCTGGTAAGAAAGGTTCCCAAAGACCCCAGCCAAACGGGCAACTTTAACCCCTCCGCCAAGGCTTTGGCAACATAGTTAATCCCCACGGCAGCGGGAATCAAAGTCATGGTGGCAGCACTTAACTTAAATTTCCACATACTGGTACGATGAATCGGTTCTGTTTTCATAATCTTCTCCTTTTGTTTTTAAAGAGCCGTGTCTGGATAGACTTTCGGACGCAACGCTCTATTATATATCTACTGAACTGTCTATACACAAGATTTCCATCCTTAGTCGACATGAGCTGGAAATCTTTATTTGTTAAGTAGTTCACAACACATTATACACCTATTTTGTGAATAGTCAAGTGTATTTACAGTAAAATTTTAGAAAATCCTAAAAATTTCCTCTTATTTTCCATTTTGAAAGACATTCAGTAACTCTAATATCAAAAAAGCCCAGACGACATTGTCTGAGCATTCTTTTCTATAGTCGTTTAAGCAAGTTGAGTTTGACATTTTCAAACTATTTCTTCAACAAACCTTGTTCTTGTAAAAACTCCTTGGCTACTTGTTCTGCTGACTTGCCTTCAACACCGACTTGGTAGTTGAGCTGGCTCATCTGGCTTTCAGTAATTTTACCAGCCAATTTATTGAGAACTTTCTCCAACTCAGGATGTTTCTTGAGAAGAGCTTCTTTCATTAGTGGAGCTCCTTGATAAGGTGGGAAGAGTTGCTTGTCATCTCCCAAGACCTGCAAATCATAACGCGCCAATTCCGCATCAGTTGAATAGGCATCTGTGATTTGAATATCGCCTGACTGAATTGCCTGGTAGCGAAGGGCTGGCTCCATGGTCGCTACATTGAGATTGAGACCATACATTGATTGCAAGCCCTTATTGCCATCTTCACGGTCATTAAATTCGAGTGTAAAACCTGCCTTCAGCTGCCCTTCCACTTTTTTCAAGTCCGAAATGGTCTTCAAGCCATATTCTTGAGCAATCTTTTTCGGAACAGCTACAGCGTAGGTATTTTGATAAGACATGGGTTTGAGATAGGCAAGATGATCCTGTTTGGCAATGCCATCACGCGCCACTTGATAAACCTGATCTGGCTCATGCCCCACTTTAGGTGCTGGTTGAAGCAAACTTTCAGTCACCGTACCCGTAAATTCAGGATAGATGTCAATATCCCCTTTTTTCAGAGCTTCATAGAGGAAGCTTGTTTTCCCAAAATTCGGTTTAACAGTCGCAGTCATACTGGTATTTTCTTCAATGAGGAGTTTATACATATTAGCCAAAATTTCTGGTTCCGGTCCCAATTTCCCAGCAATAACCAAGTTTTCTTTCTCTTTTTGAGCTAAGAGGGCTGGACTATAAGACAGACCGAGCAAGATTGTCACCAAGGCAAAACCAGAGAAAATCGTCCGCAATTTCGCTTTTTCCATCACTTTTAGTAGGAAGTTAAAGGCAATAGCCAACACTGCTGAAGAAAGTGCCCCAATCAAAATCAGACTGGTATTATTGCGGTCAATTCCCAAAAGGATAAAGGAACCCAGTCCCCCAGCACCAATCAAGGCTGCCAAGGTTGCCGTACCGATAATCAAGACCGCTGCCGTCCGAATCCCAGACATGATAACAGGCATTGCAAGTGGAATTTCAAACTTCTTGAGACGCTCCCACCTGGTCATCCCAAAGGCAATCCCAGCCTCTTGTAGACTTGGATCAATTCCCTTTAGCCCAGTGATGGTATTTTGCAAAATTGGGAAAATCGCATAGATCACTAGAGCTGTCAAAGCCGGCAAGGTCCCAATTCCCATCAAGGGGATAAAGAGTCCCAGTAATGCTAAGGACGGAATAGTCTGGAAAATCCCTGCAATCTGCAAAACCCAATCCGCCAATTTCTCATGATAGCGAAGATAAACAGCCAAAGGAATCGCTATAAAAATAGCTAGTAACAGGGTCAAAAGTGACAACTGCAAATGTTGAGATAGAGCTGTTACCCAATCACCAAAACGATCCTGAAAAGTTGATATCAAATTAGTCATGAACACCACCTCCAAACAAGTCTGCTACAAAGTCTGTTGCAGGCGCTTTTAAAATCGTCTCGGGATTCGCCACCTGACGAATCTCTCCATCCTGCAAAACAGCAATACGATCACCTAATTTCAAAGCTTCATCCGTATCATGCGTCACAAAAATCGTTGTCATCCCAAACTCTTTATGCAATTCTTTCGTCAGAACCTGCAACTGTTTTCTCGAAATAGCATCCAAGGCTGAAAAGGGCTCATCCATGAGGAGAATCTTAGGCTGGCCAATCATAGCTCGGACAATGCCGACCCGTTGCTGTTCTCCGCCAGATAGTTCACTAGGAAGTCGATGGCCATACTCAGCCACTGGTAAACCAACTTTAGCCAAAAGCTCTTCTGTTTTCTGAGCAATTTCTTCCTTGCTCCAGCCCTTCATCTCAGGAATGAGGGCAATATTTTCCGCAACCGTTAGATTGGGAAACAGAGCAATGGCCTGTAAAACATAACCAGTAGAAAGACGAAGCTCACGCTCATCATAGTCTTTGATGCGCTTACCATCCATGTATATATTTCCATCAGTTGGTTCCAAAAGACGGTTAATCATCTTGATCATGGTCGTCTTACCAGACCCAGAAGGCCCAACTAAAACCATGAACTCCCCATTCTCAATCTGTAAATTGACATCTCTCAAAACATCTTTTTCTGTATAGCGTAGCGCTACATTTTTGTATTCAATCATTCTTTGTCCTCAATTTAAAATTTTCCTCGGTTGGTCAAGTTACCAACCTTTTAATAACTAATTTACCCCACTCTAAACCTCATTTTCCTTCTCTTTCAGATTAGCCAAAATTCTTTCTTGAAAACCTTCAAACTGACGAATTTCTTCCTCTGAAAATCCTTTGTAACAGATAGTATCCAATCTCTGACTGACACGTTGCCCAACTTCTTTCTGGGACTTGCCCAACTCTGTTAAAACTAAATACTTCTTACGCTTATCTTCTCCACACGGACTGACAGTTATAAGATTTTGCTCCTCTAACTTTTTTATCATAGTCGTCAACGTATTATTAGCAAGCCCAGTCGCAAGCGCAATATCTGTCGCAGTTGCACAGCCCGTCTTACTATTCCATAAAACCGCTAAAATCTTTCCCTGCTCACTCCGATAAAGAGAGTCAGGGTCTTGTCTCAGTAACTTTTGAAAAATCCGCCCATTCAACAAACGAATATGATGGGCTACCAAATGACAATATTTCATGAAACCTCCAATTTATTTCTATATCGATACGAATAAAAAATATTATAATACTTATTATTCCAATTGTCAACTATTTCGACTTAGAACTAATTTTTCTCAGTAAAAAATCTCCTACTCAAGGTAGAAGATTTCAATCTTATAAACTTAATCCGTCATGTCTGATACCAAAGTTCGACGCTCCAATGGAATACTGCACATAACTAACAAGAAAATGAAACCTGACTGAATCCAGAAAAGGGCCAAGTCAAAGATTCCATGCACAGCAACCACTGTAAGGAAAGATAGATAAAGACCGATAATTGGACGTTTCCCCGACTCCTGACTCATATCCATCATCAAACGAACAGGAGCAACAGAAGACAAAGCTAATAAAATGGTTCCCACAATTCCGTAACTCAGAATCGTATCAATATAAAGGCTGTGAGCATGTTCATGATAAGGAGCATTTATCCGAGGATAAGAGTGCATATAGGTCAATGGCCCCTCCCCCCAAAAAGGATTTTGCTTAAACAAGGCCATCCCAGCATCCCAGATAGAAATGCGTTCTTCCATAGAAGAATCTAAAGTTCCCATCCGAACTCCCAAATCACTAGAAAAAAGGAAACTCAAGCCAATCGCAAAGACCCCAATACTAAGCCAAAAGGCCTTCCAGTTTTTAATGGTCGTAAAGAGATAAATGATGGCTCCAGCGATAATAGCAGGAAAGGCTGTTCTATTTTGCGTGAAATTTAAACCAAAAAGATTTACAAAACCTGCTAGCACACAAAAGACTTTCAACCATCTTAGCTTCGTCGTTGTAAAGAGATAAAAGGCAATCATGATACAGAAGCAACAAATGATCCCATAGTAGTTAGGATTAAAGAAGGTGACCTCTGCACGGTTTTGGTGCCATACTTGCATATTTGGTGAAAGAAAGGCATAGTTAAATTTCTTTACAATTTGGAAATGCTCCAAAGTAGCAAAAGCGGCAGAGACAACACTACCAAACAAAACCGTCTGGAGTATCAGTCGAAAGAAAGCATGCGTCAGACGCTTCTGGTAAAAACTAAAGAAAATAAGAAATAGGAGCATCAGGAAAGATGCTGCTAGACCAAGCCAGTTCTTGGCGACGATGGAAATGACACTACTGTAGGCAATAAAAAAGAGAAGTACAGGATGTTTGGCTAATCCTTTGATAATTCCCTTCATCTCCCCAGTAACAAGTAAACCTATCAAATATAAAGCAAAGAGTGATAAGAACAAATAAAAAGGTAAAAAGATACTCATGATCATCAGATACAAAAAGAAATCTTTTTTCGAAAGCCCTCTTATCTTATCCAGTAATCCAATTGATTTCAAAACGGATCCTTTCTGTTCTGGATTTCTCCAGAAGATAAATGCTAAACTATCTTTATATTCTACCATTTTTTCCGTCATTTGGGAACAATGAACACGTTTTCGCCACAAAAAAAATCTTTCATTAATATGGCACTAGAACTGAATGTTTCTACCGTTTTCCACTACTTGATAGGTCTGACTTTGCAAATCAATTTCTGCTACTGCTGTTACGGACTTGTCTTTATTTTGACGTTTGATTACAATGCTGTGAGCTGTTGGTGTTTCAATGTCAATAGTCCCTTCTAGGTCAAAGGCCTCTGACCGATTACGGAAAGAAAATAGATTGAGAAGGGACTTCACCACAGGACGTTGAACTTCTTCTGCTATTTCCTCATTGCTATAGTAATGACGATTAATATTTCGACCTTCTTTGGTTTCTTCTAATAATTTCAAGTCATTTTTTCCTGCTAATAGACCCACATAGTAAACCTGAGGAATGCCTGGCGCAAAAGCTTGAATCAAACGAGCGAGGAAGTACTTGACATCATCATCTCCAAGTGCAGAATAGTAGGTTGAATTGATTTGGTAGATATCTAGATTGTTATACTCTGCACTAGAGTACTTACGTTTGACATTCGCTCCAACCTTATAGAGCTCATTTGAAGCATAGTCAATTTCCTCATCGGTCAGGATATCCTTGACATCTACCACTCCAATCCCATCATGGGTATCTAGTGTCGTAAATTGCTTCATCGGGCTCATCTTTAACCACTTAGCTAAGCGCTCTGTTCTGGAACTGTAAAGAGTATAAAGGGTCACCATTGGAAGGGCAAAATCGTAAACATAGTAATCATGATCCGCTATTTTAAACTGAATCGAATAGTGTTCATGAATCTCAGGTAAGAGCTCTGCACCGTATTCAGCTCCTATATCCCGGACCTTATCCAATAAGTCCCAAATATCTGGTTCCACAAAGAAATCATTGGTATCCAATTTCTTCACCGCATAAGCAAAAGCATCTAGGCGAATCAAATCACACCCGTTACTTGCTAGATGTTGAATCGTCTTACGGATGAAGCTCATCGTTACTTCTTTGGTCACATCAAGATCAATCTGCTCCTCACCAAAGGTATTCCACAAATGTTCTACTGAACCGTCTGCAAAAACGATCTCTTGCTTTGGTGCACGATCCTTACGCTTGTAAATTAAATCTACATCAGCTTGTGTCGGACGGTTTTCCGGCCAAAACTTGTCCCAGTTTAAAAAGAGATCTTTAAATTCACTAGCTTCATGTTTTTCTTGATAGTCCTTATAATATTTAGATTGACGAGAAATATGGTTAATCATAAAGTCAAACATAAGATAATATTTCTCACCTAAACGCTTAACATCCTCCCAATCACCAAACGCTAGATCCACTTCATCATAGTCCACTGGTGCAAATCCGCGATCACCTGTTGACGGGAAAAATGGTAGAAGGTGAACTCCCCCAATAGCATCGCCAAAATGTTCTTCCAAATTCTCATACAAGTCTTTAAGGTTATTTCCAAGACTATCTGAGTAAGTAATCAACATAGTTTTATTTTGAATGGTCATAGATGTTCTCCTTTTTCTGATGAAAGCCAAGTCTCATATGACCTGGCTTCGTAAATGAAAGATATTTTTAGATTTTTTGTTCACTTCGAGCTCATACTAATATAGACTGCAAGCAACTAAATACTACTTTCTTGTTTTCTACATAGAATTGCCAATAAGCTGAACTGTTCCTTTGTATCTTAATTGAACACGCCCTAAGCTCTGTGTGAAAAAGATGAATCTTCCAAGAAGCCAAGGCTTCTTATTCAGATTCCCTATTTTCACTGTGAGCTTTTAACGGGCTTTGTATCTTGTTACTTCACTGCCCCGTTACTCATTCCTGAAATGATATGTTTTTGGAAGATGAGGTAGACAATGGTTATCGTTACAATTCCTACAATATAGGATGCAAAGCTTGGTCCATAGTCATTAAAGTACTGACCTTGGTAGTTGTACTGGAAGAGAGGCAAAGTCCACATCTTGGAATCCTTATTCAAAATCAACAATGGTAACATAAAGTCATTCCAGAACCAGAGAGCATTGATGATCAAAGTTGTCGCATGCATGGGCTTCAACATTGGAAAAATGATTCGACGATAAGTTGTAAAACGATCAGCCCCATCGATTTCCGCAGCTTCATCCAAACTATCTGGTACACTGATTTTTATATAACCAACATACAAGAAGAGAGTCTGTGGAATAGCATAAGTTAGGTAGAGTATTACTAGCCCCCACATATTTGCTAGACCAAGTTTACTCATCATAACTGTGATGGGAATCATAATCACCTGAAATGGAACAAATATCCCTAAGATCAAGAGCGAATACATAATTGCAAAGGCTTTTTTCTTGGACATATTTCGAGCAATGGAGTAAGCTGCAGCTGGTATAAAGAAAGCTACTACAATCAATGATAACACCGTAATAACTGCTGAATTCCAGAAATAGCCTCCAATCCCATCCGAAATTAATCGTTCATAATTACTTAAGGTAAAAGGATTGGGCAAACTAAAGAAATGATTCATGATATCCTTAGTTGTCTTGAAAGAACTAAATACCGTTACCAACAAAGGAACAAGTATAAGAATACCACCGACTATCAAGAGGACGTATTTCCAAAACTGATTCAATTTTTCTTCTTTTTTCATGTGTAGGACTCCTCTATTAGATTTCAAATTTCTTTGATAGCTTGATTTGGATCAGAGAAACAATTCCAATAATTAAGAATAAAATCAAGGCAATTGCATTCGCATATCCATATTGATTACTCTTGAAAGCATAATTGTAGACTAAAAGTCCAAGAGACGTTGTAGCATTATTTGGACCACCACTCGTCAACGCAAAAATTTGGTCAAAGGCTGTCAAACCAGACTTAAGAGCCAAGATAAAAACCATTGAGATCGTTGGCAGTAAATAGGGCAATTCAATCTTCCAAAAAGTTTGTTTACTGGTTGCACCATCAATTGATGCTGCCTCTAAAATATCATTTGGAATACTCTGAAGACCAGCAAGAAAGAGAATGATTGGCATAGCTACTCCTTGCCATAGAAGAACAAAAATAGTTGCCACTACCGCTCCGACTGGTGTCCCCAATAGACTCTCTTGTAAAAAGCTAATTCCTAAAATTTTTCCAATCGTTGGAAGCCCATAGTTGAAGAATTGTTTAAAAATCAAGGAAACTGTCAAACCAGACAAAACAGCCGGGAAAAAGAACCAAGCTCTAAAGAAGGTCTGACCCTTCATCTTCGAATTTAAGGCTCGTGCCACAACCACCCCAATCGTAATCTCTCCAATAATCAATGCCAGAGTTAAAATCAAAGTAAAGGCTATGGCTGTGAAGAATTTCCCATCAATCATCAGCAATTTGTAGTTATTCAAACCAACAAATTTATAATTATAGGTCAATCCAGTCCAGTTAGTCAAACTATAGAAAGCACCTTGTACCATTGGAAAGTAAAAGAAGATAGCTTGTAAAGCAAGCGGGATGAGCAAAAATGTCCAACCCCAGTATTTATTTAAAAATTTTCGAATAGCCATATCATCTTAACTCCTATTCTAGTCCAAATCTGCCTTCATTGGATTAAAGAAAGCATTGAGATTGTTTGCCATATTTTTCAGATTTTTATCCATCAGGTAACCTGCACTTAGATTAAAAAAGTCTTCTTCAGAGTTCCAGCGTTGGCCCAACCAAACATAATGTTTGTCCGTAAATGCCAGTTTAGAAATAGCTGCAAGCGCTGAATCTTCTTTTTCCTGTATGCCTTTTACCGCAACAGGTGATCCATCTACATCATAGTATGACTGCATAGCTTTTGGACTAGTCATATAGCTGATAAATTCTTCGGTTTCCTTAGGGTGTTTGGTAGTAGCTGAAGTTGATAATGCCATATCCCCTGCACCAACAGTGACTTCTTTTCCTACTTCTTCTCCAGGAAAGGCAAACATCCCCACCTCAAATTTTGGATCCTGTTGATTAATTGCCGCTAGCGCCCATGATCCTTGTGGCATCATCAAGGCTTTTTCACTCGAAAATGCTACCACCGAATCATTATAAGAGGCACCACGCCAACCATCTTGAGCATTATCTGCTAATAAATCGAGTCGTTCTGCATCTGCTTTTAAAATAGCATCATCTGCAGAGATGGCGTTTGGTTTTGAAAAGCGAAGATAGTTATTAGCCGCGTCTCCACTACCCGTAAGGGTAATGAGAGAAAGTTGGTGGTAACCATTTAATGTCCAGCCTTCATTGCCTGCAACCGCAAACGGAGAATTTCCACTATCTTTTATCTTTTTAACAATCTCTTGAAACTCTTTAAAAGTCTTCGGTTCCTCAAGCCCTAATTCTTTAAACTTCGTTTTATTGTAATAGATTCCATAAAGGTTGGCCGTTAAAGGCACACTATAAACTTTATTATTAATCGCATACTTTTCGGCATAGTCATTCTTGATGTTCTCAAGATAGGGTTTTCCTGTCATATCTGCAAAATAGCCTGCCTTCGCCCACTCCTGAAAATCCATATTTTGAGGATAGATATTAATAATATCTGGAACATCTCCTGATAAAATACGAGTCTTTAGCACAATTCCAGCTGAAGGTACTGTAGTCAGCTTCACATCAATATTAGGGTGTTCCTTCTCAAAATCATCCACTATCCTTTGCAAGGTATCTGCCATCTCGGTCTTCTGGTTAAAAAACTCAATCGTTACCTTTCCATCAGCTGATTGATTGTTCTGACCACAAGCCACTAGGCCTAGTAAACTTGCCCCAGCTACTAAAAGAAAACCTGCTTTCTTATACCATTTCATTGGAATGCCTCCTTGATAAATTTATACGCTTTTATTATAGTCTCTTGAATTTATACTGTCTACTCAAAAAATCTCCTGGTGATAGGGTAACAGTTAAACCTGCATACATGAGCTCTGCACCCGAGTAAACAATGTTTGTCTCTTCCAGCTCATAAAGCCCTTCCACCTCTAAGTCTTTCAGTTTCAAGGTGGTTTCCATTGTTTCCACAACTGACAGGACTCGGACATAGGTTACAATCGTTTGATCTTCATAGTTAAATTGAACTGCTGCTTCATTGGATTCAGCATCGGGATTGATTAACCTATACTGATTTCCCAACTGGACTACTGGTCGCAATTCTTTATACAAGTTCACCTGATTAGCGATCTCATCTTTCTCCTCATCTGACAAACTTGTTAAATCAAGCTCATAGCCCAGATTTCCCATCATGGCTACATGACCACGAGTTTCCAATGGTGTCATTCGTCCCATCTGATGATTTGGTACTGCTGACACATGAGCCCCCATAGAAATGGTTGGATAGAGATAGGATGAACCGTATTGAATTGGTAAACGTGCAATAGCATCAGTATTATCACTAGCCCAGACTTGTGGGAAATAACGCATCATACCAAGATCATTTCTGCCACCGCCACCAGAGCAGGACTCAATGAGAATATGGCTATGCTTCTCTGTCAGATAAGAAACGAGTTCATAAAGCCCCAGCATGTACTGATGAGACTGCATCTGGGTTTCCAGATAAACTGAACCATTCCCCAGATTAGTAATATTACGGTTCATATCCCATTTGATGTAGTCAATTTTATGATGAGAGAGGAGTTCATCTAAGACATTTTTCAAATATTCTACTACCTGAGGATTGGCAAGATTAAGTACTAATTGATTTCGAGAGTAAGTATGCTCATATCCTGGAACCTGAATAGCCCAGTCAGGATGTTTACGATACAAGTCGCTATCAACGGAAATCATCTCCGGTTCTAACCAAAGCCCAAACTGCAAACCTCTTTCATGGATAGCTGAAATCAGACTTTCTAGACTTCCACCCAGTTTTTTCTCATTCACAACCCAATCACCTAAAGCACGATTATCATCAAAGCGATTACCAAACCACCCATCATCTAATACAAAAAGTTCTATTCCAACTTTCTTAGCTTCATCAGCTAGTTCTAACAGTTTTTCTCTCTGAAAGTCAAAGTAGGTAGCTTCCCAGTTATTGATTAGAATTGGACGCTCTTTTTTAGAAAATTTACTTGGCATAATGTGCTTAAGTACAAAATTCTGGCTTTCATGACTGATACCAGTTAATCCCTTATCTGAATAGGTCACTAAAGCTACCGGTGTTTCAAAATTTTCCTCAGGATCTAACTTCCAAGAAAAATTTTCTGGATTAATGCCAATAGCCACCCGAACTTCATTCAGTTGATTCTTTTGGACAAAAGCTTCGAAGTTTCCACTATACAGTAGTTGTAGAGCAAACACATTCCCAGCATCCTCTGTAACTCCTTGATCACATAATAGAAGAGCTGGTGTTTGAGCATGCCCAGAAGCTCCACGGTTCGAACTAATCGAAAAGATTCCTTGCTCTACCTGTTGACGTCGGACAGTCTTTTCACGAGCATAAGCGCCCTGCAGAGTTACTATTTCGTAAGCTGCAGCATGAAAATCAGCCATAAAAGAAAAGTCCTTATGAATGACAACTTCCTGATTACTATTATTCTCCAATTTGCTGTAACTAGCAATTGTCGCATCATTATCAAAAGCTGTATAATACAAAGTCAGACTAAGTTTAGCTTGAGGATCTTTTAAAATCAAGACAAGCGTCTCTGTATCATCCATGCTGTGAGGAGAAGGTAAGCCCTGTGGACCATTCTGACCTTTTAAAATCTTTGCTTCTACAAATCGAAAGTCTGTTACTTCAGTTGCATCATGTTGAACCTGTAAAGTTGGTTTTCTAAAGTCACCCAAACCATGTTGCCCAAAAATTTGACGTTGCGTATCCAAACTAAAGGTTCGATTAGTAGCTGTTGGATTACCAGAAAAAGCATGATCGCGTTCATAAACACTATTAGAACCTCCATAGTTCTTAATAGTCTTTCCTAAATGTTTTAATAATAAGAACCCATCCCTATTTTCAATAATCAAACTTAAATCTTTACTCTCAACGTAAAATAGATTATTCTCTATCCGAATTCCCATAACTTGTACCTCATCGATTTCCTGATAAAATTTTAGCAAATAAAAGCGCTTTCTAAAATAGAAAAATGTCTCTAAAGTATGGTAAAATGTTAGGTAGGAGGTGGCCCATGCTCGTTTTTTCAGAATACCAGACTGGAACAATTGATCTTTCTCTTAGCTTCTACGGTTATGAAGAATGCACGCCTAACTACTCTTTTGGCCCAGCTATTCGAGATACCTATGTACTCCATTACATTACTAAAGGAAAAGGTCAATTCCATTATAAGGGGAAAATTGTTGATTTAAAGGCAGGAGATTTCTTTTTACTAAAACCAGATGAATTAACATTCTATCAAGCAGATAGCCAGGATCCTTGGGCTTACTACTGGTTGGGGATCACTGGAGGGAGGGCACCTGACTACTTTGCTCTATCTCAAATTTCTGATCAATCCTACCTCATCCAGTCAAATAACTGTCATACACAAACAACTGCAAAACTCATCTCAGATATTGTCCGCTTCGCTCAAATAACAAAATCAAATGAATTGGCTCAACTCCACATTATGGGACAACTCCATGAACTAATGTTTCATCTAGGAACGATTGCTCCCAATCAGAAAAAAGAGAATATTTCATCAACCCACCAGCTCTATCTTGACTGCAAACGATTAATTGATAGTCACTATCCACAATCGCTCACCATTCAAGATTTAGCAAAAGAGCTATCGGTTCATAGAAGTTACTTAACTAGTGTGTTTAAAGAATTTCACCAACTCTCTCCAAAAGAGTATTTACTTTTCGTTCGAATGAACCGTGCTCAACAGTTACTAGAGCACACCAATGAAACGATCAAGGTCATTGCGTATTCTGTGGGTTTTTCAGATCCATTACATTTCTCAAAAGCCTACAAGCAGTTTTTTCATAAAACACCTAGTCAAACTCGAAAAGAATACTCTCATTCCCTCTCAGCTAGAAAGGAAAATCAATGAAATCACACCAACTAGTCTACCAAATATTAGCTAGAGAAAACGATTATGTTAGCGGAGAAAAAATCGGAGAAGAACTGAATTTAAGCCGCACGTCCATATGGAAAGCAATCCAACGTCTTCAACAAGAAGGCCTAGAAATTGACAGTATCAAAAATAGAGGCTACAAGCTTATTCAAGGCGATCTGATATTACCTGATTTGATTCAAGAGAAAACCAACTTAATCGTTCACTACAAACCTGAGACCAAATCAACCCAAACAGATGCAAAAGAAGGAATTGAAGCTGGAAACAAAGGAAATACACTCTATCTTTCAACCTGTCAAACAGCAGGTCGTGGCCGCTTTCAGCGCCCCTACTATTCTCCATCTCAGGGAGGCATCTATATGTCCCTGCATATTCAACCAAACCTTCCCTATGAAAAGCTCCCATCCTATACTCTCCTTGTAGCTGCTGCGGTCTACAAAGCCATTAAAAACCTAACTATGATAGAAGTAGATATCAAATGGGTAAATGACATCTACTTTAAAAATAAAAAGATAGCAGGTATCCTCACCGAAGCAATGACATCAGTTGAGACAGGCTTGGTTACAGATATCATTATCGGACTTGGTATAAATTTTTCTATAGAAGACTTTCCAGAAGAACTAAAAGAAAAAGCTGGAAGTCTCTTTACACCACCAGCTCCTATCACACGAAACGAACTAATCTCAGAAATTTGGCGTTGTTTCTACCAAACAGCACCCGAAGAACTACTCTATCTTTATAAAGAACACTCTCTTGTTCTAGGAAGAGAGGTCAGTTTTATCCAAGATCAGACTGAAAAAAAAGGAGTCGCCAAGGACATCTCCGACAAAGGACAACTCCTTATCCAGCTTGATGATCAGACAGAAATCTGGCTCCATAGTGGTGAAATCTCACTCACTAGCTGGACTTAATAGCAGCACTATATGGTATCTAGAACCTCAACTAGCAACATATAGTGCTTTTTGAATGTAGAAAGCAACTGATATATAAATAGCTGGCTTCCCATCAACACTTTACAGGTGAACAGCTTTCGAGGCATTCTTTTTATATGCCGTGCTATGTGCCAATGAAACCCCATTGTGGTGATTTTCGTATCCAAGTATAATTCCTGGCAACGCAAAAACTTTAACAGCATACAAAAGTAGCCAAAACATAAATACTTCAGCTTTTATATTCACCAAATTTTTACTCAACATCTCGTACAAGAACCATGCATTTAAAGCCATATTGAAGAGACTTGCCAACGTTGCTAAGACTATATTGGTTTTCAATTTTGGATGATAATATTTAGCCACATATAAGGCCAATAATGAAATATTATAAAGGCAAATCGGTTGATAATTTTCTCTATAAATAACCAGCGTCTTACGATTATAGAACAGGAAACCATGAGGTCCACGATGATATTCATTGATCCAGACATGGCTAAGACCTCTAATCTCATCCCAAGCTACAAATAAATCAATTTTTCTTAGATAAATCCCTTTTTTATAAATCGAACATTTCCATTTAAACAAGAAAGATAGAAGAAAAGTAAGGAGTAAAACCGCAACTGTAACAATCTTCAACTCCCCTTGCCCGATAATCAAGGATAGGTTAAAAAAGCGAATTTGCGCTTTTTTTGCATCTAAGATCATTGAAATCACAGTTAGAAATACTACAAAGATAAATAGTATAAATCTATAAAAAATACTATGAAATTTTACTCCATTTTCCATCTCGATTATCCCCCAGCCACTTAAAGTCCCTAACCTTAGTATACCACTAAATCTAGTCTATTTATGATTTTTTCTAATATGAAAGTTACTGAAACAGCATTAGATAATAGAGCTCAATAATATTTGTAGTAGGTAAATCCACTATGGAGATTATGTAGCCTAGAAAAAAAGTCCCAATGACCTATAATGAAAAGCGACTAAACAACTCATTAGAAAGATTCATATGGAACAATTACATTTTATCACAAAACTACTCGATATCAAAGACCCTAATATCCAAATTATGGATGTTGTTAATAAAGATACCCACAAGGAAATCATCGCTAAACTCGACTACGACGCTCCATCTTGTCCTGATTGCGGAAATCAAATGAAGAAATATGACTTTCAAAAATCATCTAAAATTCCTTACCTCGAAACAACTGGTATGCCTACCAGAATTCTCCTTAGAAAACGCCGTTTCAAGTGCTATCAGTGCTCGAAAATGATGGTCTCTGAGACTTCTCTCGTCAAGAAAAATCATCAAATCCCTCGTATCATCAACCCGAAAATTGCTCAAAAGTTGATTGAAAAGACTTCTATGACCGACATTGCCCGCCAGCTTGCCATTTCAACTTCAACCGTCATTCGAAAGCTCAATGACTTCCGTTTTAAACATGATTTTTCTCGTCTTCCCGAGATTATGTCTTGGGATGAGTATGCCTTCACTAAGGGAAAGATGAGCTTTATTGCTCAGGATTTTGAAAAGCTCAATATCATCACTGTCCTTGAAGGCAGGACACAAACTATCATCCGAAATTACTTTCTGCGCTACGAGCGAGCTGTTCGTTGTCAGGTGAAAATCATTACGATGGATATGTCTAGTCCCTACTATGGACTTGGCTAAACAGCTTCGCTTTCGAATTTCTAGGCTCAGGCTGAAACAGTCTCCCAGATTGTTTCACTCCCAAACGCTAAAATAGTTCTAGATCGTTTTTATATTGTCCAACATCTCAGCCGTGCTATGAGTCGTGTCCGTGTTCAAATCATGAACCAATTCGATCGAAAATCCCATGAATACAAGGCCATCAAACGCTACTGGAAGCTTATACAGCAGGATAGTCGTAAACTGAGCGATAAGCGATTTTATCGCCCTACTTTTCGTATTCATCTAACCAACAAAGAGATTCTAGACAAGCTTTTGAGCTATTCAGAAGACTTGAGACACCACTATAAAGCTCTATCAGCTCTTGCTTTTTCACTTTCAGAACAAGGAGCCTGAGAAATTTTTGGACTTATAGAGGAGAAACTAAAGCAGATTCATCCTCTTTTTCAGACGGTCTTTAAAACCTTCCTCAGGGACAAAGAAAAAATTGTCAACGCTCTTTAGTTACCTTATTCCAACGCTAAATTAGAAGCAACCAATAATCTCATTAAACTTATCAAGCGCAACGCCTTTAGTTTTCGGAACTTTGAAAACTTCAAAAAACGAATTTTTATCGCCCTAAATATCAAAAAAGAAAGGACGAAATTTGTCCTTTCTAGATCTTAGCTGACTTCAACCCACTACAGTTAACAAAGAGCAAAAAAAAAGAGCCTAGCAGCTCTTAACGTACGGAGAATGGGGGATTCGAACCCCCGCGCCGGTTACCCGACCTAACGATTTAGCAAACCGTCCTCTTCAGCCTCTTGAGTAATTCTCCTATTAATGGGCACGAGTGGACTCGAACCACCGACCTCACGCTTATCAGGCGTGCGCTC